>DATHEN010000702.1:0-3147 GCA_035318565.1 Polyangiaceae bacterium | reverse complement strand
GACACTCCCCTGAACCGTTTGCACGGTGGCGAGCGAAGGCGCGGGCAATCCCACGAACGCCTTGTGCAGGAGCTCGTCATCGTCCGGCTTGGCGGCAAGCTGGACGGCTACCAAGCGTTGCTCCTGGTTTCTCGAAAACGCGAGCGCGACACGACTCTGAGCGCCCTTGCTCGCGATGAAGTCGACTACGCTCGAGGGTGCGTTGACGGGTTGTCCATCGATGGCCAGGAGCACGTCCCCCGCGAGCAACCCCGCCTGCGCGGCCGGAGAATCGGGGACTATGGCTCGCACGAGCACGCCCGCCGAACCGCCATCGACCCCGCCGAGCTCCACTCCCAGCCAGCCCGGCCCGGGGTTGGCCTGGGCCGCTTCGCTGGCACTGACCTCGGCCTCCGCCGGCAGTGCTGCCGGCTCCCCCGAGGCCGGAGCCTGGACGGGCGCGCGAGGCGCAACCTTTGCGCATGCCACGCAAAAGACGAGGCCGGCGGCGATGCAGCAAACAACCACGAGGCGCGCTGACCGGACCGCCATCCTGGCGTGGTATCACGCAGCCTGCGGGGCTGCAGCACTGGCGGGTTCCGGCTTGCTGCTTGGCAACGTCGGATGTGGGGGTCGTCCGCCCCCGGTTGCACCTCAGTCCACGGCGGCGGCCCCGAGCGCACCCTCGGTAACGCACGAACAGCCAGCACTTCCTCCAGCGGCCTGGCTGTCACTGTCGAACTTGTCGCGGCTGCCGGCGGCGAGCGACACGCCCTACGTGGCGCGGGGGCACCTGAACGGCGGTTACACGGCCGTGGTTCGCGTCTCCGAAGCGGCGCTCTCCGCTTACCGCTCGCTCGGCCCCGAGCGCGACTTACCTGGAGGCACTCTCGTCGCGCAGTTTCTGATGGACGCTGGCGGCGGCACCGGACCCGTGTTCGTGATGCGGAAAGGCGCTGAAAAAGACTGGCAATTTGCGGTGCTGCGCCCCGACGGCGGCGTGCTCGACTCGGGAGCATTGCCGCTCTGCCAGCGTTGTCACGGCGAAGCGTCTCGAGGCTATTTATTCGGCCTACCGCGGGACTAGCTCTACTGCCTGCGCCGTTTCACGAACGACAGAACCCCGAGCCAAGAAGAAAAAGAACCCGGCCGGTGTTTGCGACCGGCCGGGTCTGGAAGGCTATAAACGTAGGGTCTACGTCCGGCGCGCTACGCGCCAAGCCAAGCCAAGCGAAACGAAGCAAAGAAGAAAATAAGTCTAAGCCAAGCACCATCTGGCAAAACCCCATCCCGGGGCTGCGTAAGCCACACGGACCCTTACAGGTCCGGCAAGTACAGATGCCAGCGCCAGCATGTAGCGGCTGACAGGTAAGCTGAGCGGGAGCTAAGCAGCGTCCGTGCCACCGCCAGCAGGACCGGCGCGCGGCCGATGCTCGGGCCATTTCGACGGCCCTCCGCACCTACCTGGCACCACAAGCGCTCGCCTGCCCTGGCCTGGATGTCAGGGTGAGCCGTGGAGTACGCAAGTTTTTCGGTGCGTAAATTTCTTTCCGTCATTTCAGGCAGTTACCCCTGTGCGTCGCTGTGCGCGCACAGCGCGCGATCCATCTCGGCGACCGGGGCGCACTGGCCGGTGTAGAGCTCGAACTGACGGCACGCCTGATGGAGCAGCATCCGACCGCCGTGCACGGTGCGTGCGCCGGCGCGTTCGGCACTCTCGATCAGCGTCGTGCGAAGCGGCTTGTAGACGATATCCATGACAACCAAGTCGCGGTGGAGTGTCTGTGCCGGCACGGGCGAGTCCGCGCCATATTCGAGCATGCCTGCCGAGGAAGCGTTCACCAGCGCGGCGAACGAACGCAGGTCGGCCAGCTCTGCCAAGCTGCCCGCACTCGCCGGCCAGCCGTAACGGTCTCGAAGCTCGCCAGCGAGTCGCTCGGCTCCCGCAGCCGTACGATTCACGATGTGCACGCTCAGTCCTTCGGAGCAGAGAGCGTACGCTACCGCGCGCGCGGCTCCGCCAGCCCCGATCAGACAGATCCGCTGGCCCGCAAAAGGCAGCACCTCGCCGAGTGCGCGCGCCGCGCCCGAAGCGTCCGTGTTGTAACCGGTCAGCACGCCAGCGTCGTTCACGATGGTGTTCACGGCGCCGATGCGGGCGGCCAATTCGTCCAGATGATCGAGCTCCGGGATCACCTCGAGCTTGAACGGCATCGACACGCCGAAACCGCGGATGCCAAGCGCCCGCATGCCCGTGAGCGCCCCCTTCACGTCGCTGATCTTGAAGGGCACGTAACTGTAGTCGAGCCCGAGCGCGGAGTACCCGGCGCGGTGCATGGCCGCGCCGAGAGAAACCGGATGAAGCGAGAGCGAGCCGCACAGGATGGTGGTCGGTTGAGCCATGAGCCTGTTTTACTTCCGACCGCCGAAACTCGAAGCCGCCGGTAGCAGGCAATTCCACGATTTCTGAGGCCAGCCCGTGGCTCGGCGACGGACGGCGGCTGCCGATCATCGTTTTTCGCTCGAAATTCGTCCAAGCGTGCTAAATGACCGCTCCCCAAGCGCCCGTAGCTCAGCTGGATAGAGCACCGGTCTACGGAACCGGTTGTCGGAGGTTCGAATCCTCCCGGGCGCGCGAAGTCGGGTCGAACGCCGCGCGAGGTCAGTGAGAAGGCCGCGCGGCGTTAGCTCCCTCGAGGGGCGCGCTGGCAACTCGCCGCGCGCATACACGCATATCCGACCGAGAGCTGCGACATGTGGGGAATCACACGCAAGGGGTGTGTAACGTCACATCTGCGTCTCGTGGGGAGTCGCCTGCCTTTCGATGCCTTTCGATGCAGAAACATGTGCGCCCACACATGCACGTGACTGACGATCCACGCCTGAAAACATAGATTGAAAAATTCGAGCGATTCGGTATCTTCGTAAACTCGCCGACACTTTATCAAGGGAGGAACGGCAAATGAAACACGCTAGCGTGCTCGCGTTGTTGTTGGGTGGAATAGCGATCGTTGCTTGTGAATCGCAGTCGTCGGAGCCGGAACCGGAAGTAATCGCTGCCGTCGAGCAATCGTTGGCGCTCACGCCGAAGCCACCGTGGCCTGCGGGTGATCAAAAGGGCATGGCCAACACGCAGGGTTACGGAACACGCCTGCGCTGTGCCGCTCA
>DATHEN010000701.1:0-7291 GCA_035318565.1 Polyangiaceae bacterium | reverse complement strand
GTTCGGGACCGGATCGCACCCGGGCGTTCGCTCGGGCATTCGGATGTGCCCTGAGACGGACACGCGAATGGCAGCACGCGACCAGCTGACTCTCGACCTGCCCGAAGCCGCGCACGTCGAGCTCGGCCCGGGTGCGTGGGTGTTACGCGGGTTCGCGCTGGCAGGGATGGAACCAGTGCTGGAAGACCTGCGGCGCGTCACTCGGGCCGCGCCCTTTCGTCACATGATCACGCCGGGTGGCTTTCGTATGTCGGTCGCCATGACGAACTGCGGGCCGCTCGGCTGGGTCTCGGACGAGAGTGGCTACCGCTACTCGGGCTTCGATCCAGAGAGCGGCGGAGCGTGGCCTGCGCTGCCGGAGACGTTCCGGCGGCTGGCCGCGCGAGCAGCGGAGCGCGCCGGGTTCATGGGCTTCGAACCCGATGCGTGTCTGGTCAACCGCTACGAGCCCGGTGCGCGACTCAGCCTGCACCAGGACAAGGACGAGCGTGACTTCGAGGCGCCGATCGTCTCCGTTTCATTGGGCCTGCCGGCGGTGTTCCTGTGGGGTGGCGCGAAGCGGGCGGATAGGGCGAGCCGCGTTCCACTCGTGCACGGAGACGTCGTGGCGTGGGGTGGCCCCGCGCGCCTGCGCTACCATGGCGTGCTGGCGCTGAAAGACGGCGAGCACCCGCTGCTGGGGCGAGCGCGTATCAATTTGACCTTCCGCAAAGCCGCTTGAACACGCTCACACCCGTTCGGCCTCGAAGCGCGGCTTGATCACGGTGTTGACGAATTCGCCCACGGACGGTGCCTGCAGCAACAAGCGGTGTGCTGCGGCGGGAACGTCGCGATAGCGATACACCTTGCCGTTGTGAAACTCGATTTCGAGGACGAACTCCGCGTCGTCGTAGCCGACGGAGGCAACGCTCGAGGAGCGTACGCGTGCGCGTTTCATGGCCTGTGATCTAGCGGAGTCGCGCCGCTTCGCGCAAAAGTTTGCGTCATGCTAAGAGCTGGCCCCATGTCCGGCCCCAGCGCGGATCCTGACCGAGCTCCGTTCACTCTGCGTTTTCCGCCGGAGTTGCCAATCTCCGCGCGCGCTGCGGATATTCGCGCGGCGATTTCGGAACATCAGGTGGTGATCGTCGCGGGGGCTACGGGGTCGGGCAAGACGACGCAGCTGCCGAAGGTCGCGCTCGAAGCGGGGCGGGGGAGCGAGCGGCTGATCGGCGTGACGCAGCCGCGCCGGATTGCGGCGACGAGCGTGGCGGCGCGCGTTGCGAGCGAGCTCGAGACGGGGCTCGGTAGCGTGGTCGGCTATCAGATTCGCTTCGAGGATCGCACGAGCAAGGGCACGCGCATCAAGTTCATGACGGACGGCATCTTGCTCGCCGAGATCCAGGGGGATCGGCTACTGCGCCGCTATGACACGCTGATCATCGACGAAGCGCACGAACGCAGCCTGACGATCGACTTCATTCTGGGCTGGGTGAAGCGCATTTTGCCCCAGCGCCCGGATCTCAAAGTGATCATCAGCTCGGCCACTATCGAAACCGAGCGCTTCTCGGAGTTCTTCGGCGCGGCGCCAGTGATCCAGGTGGAAGGCCGCACGTTCCCGGTCGACGTTTTGTACGAGCCGCCGGATCCCGAGCTCGACCTGGCGGACGCCGTGGCGAACGCCGTGAGCACGGTGACTTCGCTCGATCCACGCGGCGACATTCTGGTGTTCTTGCCCGGTGAGCGCGAAATTCGCGAAGCCGAGCAGGAGCTCACGGCTCGCAAGCTTCGCCACACGCAGGTGCAACCGCTTTTCGCGCGCCTGTCCGCTGCGGATCAACGCAAGGTGTTTGCGAGCATCTCCGAACGACGCGTAATTTTGGCCACGAACGTCGCAGAAACGTCGCTGACGATCCCGGGTATCGTGTACGTCATCGACACCGGCGTGGCGCGCCTCGCTCGCTACGACGCGCGCACCGGCACGACTCGCTTGCAAGTCGAGGGCATCTCGCGCGCCAGCGCCGAGCAACGCAAGGGACGCTGCGGGCGCGTGCGCGAGGGCATCTGCGTGCGCTTGTACGACGAGGAGAGTTTTGCCGCGCGACCGGCCTTCACCGACCCCGAGATGAAGCGTGTGGGACTCGCCGGCGTGATCCTGCGCATGAAGTCGTTCGGCCTGGGCGACGTCGAAGACTTTCCGTTTTTGGATGCGCCGCACGCGCGTTCCATCTCGGAAGGCTACCGGGTGCTCGAGGAGCTGGGGGCGCTCGACAAGGAGCGCCAGCTCACGGACCTCGGCCGGCAGCTGGCGCGTTTTCCGGTGGATCCACGCATCGGTCGCATGATTCTCGCCGCAGTCGACTACGGCTGCCTGTCCGAGGTGCTCGTGCTCGCTGCGGCGCTCAACATTCAAGATCCTCGCGAGCGCCCGCGCGGTCTCGAGCAAAAGGCCGATACGCTCCACCAGCGCTTCCGCGGTGAGCGTTCGGACTTCGCCGGCCTGCTCAAGCTCTGGGGGTTCGTGCGTGATGCGCAGAGCCGGGGAACCTCGCAGCTGCGCCGCACCTGCAAGGAGAATTTTCTTTCGTTCATCCGGGTGCGCGAGTGGATGGAAGTGCACCGGCAGCTCGACGAGATCGTGCGCGATCTCGGCATTCAGCGGGGGCGCTTAGCTGCGAACAAGGCGGCGAAAGCCGCGCCGTCGCCGAAAGCGCAGGCACCCGTAGCCGAACACGACGCGGCCGTGCACAAGGCTCTGCTCAGCGGGCTGCTCTCGCGAATCGGCATGTGGAATGCCGAGCAGCGTGTGTACGTCGGTGCACGGCAGACGCGCTTTTTCATTCATCCCTCGTCAGCGCTGGCGAAGAAGCCACCGGCGTGGCTGATGGCGTTCGAGCTCGTGCAAACGTCGCAGCTCTTCGCGCGCACCGTGGCCAAGATCGAGCCCGAGTGGCTCGATGCGGTGGGCGGGCACCTGCTGAAGCGCAGCTACGGAGATCCGCACTGGTCGGAGAAGTCGGCCCGCGCGTCCGTCAGGGAACACGCAACCCTGTTCGGCTTGCCGGTATTCCGCGACCGCAGCGTCGATTTCGCGGCGCTGTCGCCGGTGCGGGCGCGGCTCATGTTTCTCGAGCACGCACTGGTGCGCGGCGAGTACAAAAGTCGTGGCGCTTTTCAGGAAAAGAACCGCGCACTGATGGCGGAAGTCGCGCGCCTGCGCGACAAGGCGCGCCGCAGCGACATGCTGGCCGACGACGAAGCGCTGCTGGCGTTCTTCGACGCGCGCGTTCCCGAGTCGGTCGTCAATGGCAAGACGTTCGAGGCGTGGTGCGAGCCCGCGGAACGCACGGACCCGTCGCTGCTGCTTCTGAGCATCACGGACGTGCTGGCCAAGGACGAAGCCCTGTCCCCGAGCGACTACCCCGACAGGCTGATTCTGCACGGCGTGGAGGTACCGCTCGCGTACCGTTTCGAGCCAGGCGCCGATGACGACGGCGTGACGCTCAGCGTGCCGCTGGCGCTCTTGCCGCAACTCGAGCCGGGGGAGCTCGATTGGACGATCCCGGCGTGGCACACGGAAAAACTTGCAGCCTTGCTCGACACTTTGCCCAAAGCGCTGCGTCGTGAGCTGGGTCCGGCACGCGAGCTGGCCGAGCGGATCGCGCCGTCGCTGGCGCCATTCTCGGGGCCGCTGCTGCCGTCGCTGGCCAAGCGAGTTTCGGAGGTGGCACGCGTGAAGGTCGCTGCGGACGCGTTCCGTGCGGACGCGGTGGTGCCGTACCTACGGCTCAGCCTGCGTGTGATCGGCGAGCGCGGCGCGGTTCTGGGGCAGAGCAAGGAGGTCGCGCCGCTGATCGAACAGCAGCGACCGCGTGCGCGCGAAGTGATTCAAAGCACGAAGGCCGCATCGAGTTTCGAGCGCAGCGGGCTGACGCGCTGGGAGTTCGGCGATCTTCCGCCGTTCATGAACCGGCAAGTGCTCGGAGCCGAGGTGCGTCTGTACCCGGCGCTGATCGACCGCGGCAAAGCCGTAGATCTCAGCTTGCTCGACGCGGCCGAGCCCGCGGCGGCCGCGACGCGTTTGGGAATCCGGCGCTTGCTCGCGCTCGCCACGCACAAGTCCCTGGCGGCGCTCGCCAAGCGCGCGCCGGCGCCGTTCGCGCGGCGAGTGGGGCTGCCTCCGTCGCGCGCTGATGTCGACGCGTTCCGCGAGAGCGTGCTCCTGCGCAGTGTAGAAGAGGCCTTTGGCATCACAGCGGATGCGCCTGCGCCGCGCAGCAAAGCCGAATTCGATGCCCTGCTCGCGCGTGGAACGGCGCAGCTCGAGCCGGCGTTCCTGCGCATCACGCGTACCATCGCGGCCGTCTCCGCCGAGCTCGACAAGACCTTGCGCGCTCTCGACTCCGCCGCGAAGCAGCCGAGCGGTGCCGCCGCCGTGCGCGATCTACGCGCTCAGCTCGAACAGCTGTTTCCCAGCGAGCTGCTGTTGAACGTCGAACTGGCGCGGCTCGACCAGTATCCGCGCTACCTGCGTGCGATGCAGACCCGGCTAGCGCGCGCCATCAACGATCCGCGCAAGGATGCGGAAAAACTCGCACCGTTCGCGCCGCTCTGGTCTCAGTTTCTGGTCAAACGAGCCAGCGCATCCGATCGGCAGCGGGCGACAGAGCTGCGTTGGCTCTTCGAGGAGCTGCGCGTGGCGATCTTCGCGCCCGAGCTGAAGCCGGCGCTACCGGTCAGCGCTGCCAGCTTGGCGGCGGCTACAGCAGAACTCGATTGATTTCGTGTATTTGCGACGGGCTCCGGCCTGGCGCCCACGCTATCGGAAAAAGCTTCGGCGCCCGTGTCGATCCGCCTGGCGCTGGTTTGTCGGGACAGTAGAGGCAAGAGCAAGCCACAGGAGAAGAACGATGCGATTCATGATGATGGTCAAGAGCAGCGAAGAAGCCGAAGCCGGTGTCCTCCCCAGCGAAGCCGAGCTCTCCGAGATGGGAGCGTTCAACGAGCAGTTGATGAAAGCGGGCCTCATGCTCGCGGGAGAAGGCTTGCAGGGCAGCTCCAAGGGCGCACGCGTGCGCATCTCCGGTAAGAAGACCACCATCCTGGACGGCCCGTTCGTCGAGGCGAAGGAGCTGCTCGCGGGCTACTGGGTGATCCGCGCGGATTCGAAGGAGCAGGCGCTCGACTGGGCCAAGCGTGTGCCCTTCCGTGAGGGAGCGCTCGAGGTGCGTCCGCTCTACGAACCGGAGGACTTCGGCGGCGAGCCGGCGAGCGCAGAGAATCCTCAGCCTGCGCCGGCGCGCAAACCGGGAACCAGGCGCTTCATGTGTCTGCTGAAGGCCGACAAGAACACGGAGGCAGGCATGCCTGCGAACGAGCAGCTGCTGGTCGAGATGGGCGGCCTCATGGAAGAAGTGACCCGGCGGGGCGCACTCCTGGCGGGCGACGGCCTGAAGCCGACGTCGCGAGGCGCGCGCGTTCACTACTCGGGCAGCATGCGCAGCGTCGTGGATGGTCCCTTCACTGAGTCCAAGGAGCTGATCGCCGGCTATACCGTGCTTCAGTCGGAGTCGCTCGCGGAAGCCGTAGAGTTTTCGCGCCGCATGCTGGACATCCACATGCGCGGCACGGGCATCGAGGAGGGCGAAGTCGAGGTGCGTCAGGTGTTCGAGCTCGAGGACTTTCCGGTGGGCGACGCCGAAAAGCCGGAAGGCTGGCGCAAACAAGAGCTAGCGTTCCGCGATCGCACGGCTGGTTGATCCGCCCGGCCTCAGCCTGCTCGTTCAGCGCTCGAGCAGGCCGAGGGCTTCCGTGCGGGCGGCCGCACGCAGCGTTCTGTCGGACGAGTGAGAGCATCCGCTGTGCGGGTGCTTCATTCATTCAAGGTGTGGGTGGATTGCCCGGGCTCTCTTCAGTGGGCTCGGACATGCTGGGCGGCTCGGGCTCAGGTGCCGGCGAGACAGGATCTTCCGTCTGCGGTCCCGGCACGGAAGGTGAACCGCCCGTAGGCGCGTTGGGCTCTTCCTGAATCGGTTTGCTGCCCCCGCAGCTCGCGGCGAGCGCGAGCAACGACGGACAGAACATCAGGCGAAAATAGCGAGGCATCATGGGAACGTCCTCCTGGCGGAGCGCAGCCGCTCGGCGCGGACTTCGCATTGCGACCGTTCCAACATGATGCCGGCTCGGGGGTTCAGCTACCGGCGGGCCAGAGTTTCTGCACGATTTCGGAGAGCTCTTTGACCGTGCCGGGCTTCATTCCGCTGGCTGGGTGAGGCCACGCAAATGTCTTGGCCTGCACTTGATTGCACGAGAACGAAACCAACAGATCGTTCGAAGGTCCGCCCATGTTGCCGCCAAAGGACAGGCCCATTTCGGCGTACAAGCAATTCTGATGCTGGTTCGTGAAGTTGTCGTCGTCCCCGAACAGCTTCGCGAGATCTTCCTTCAGCTCGGAATCGATCACCGGCGTTTGCCCGAGGATTCTGAAGCCGTGAAAGCGCGGTGTGGTGTCCTGCACACCGGGAACCGCCACGGCGCCCGGCGCCTGCTGGCCCGGTTGCGGAATCATGCCCGGCGGAAGTAAGCCCGGCGGGATCAGCTGCTGCAGACCTTGGGCGCCCTGCTGGATCCAACTCTGGATCTCGGTCGGCAAGCCTGGAATTCCGCCGCCCGGTGCGGGAACTGCCGTGGGTGGGGGTTCATAGTTCTGTAGGCGAAACGCCGTGAGATTGGCGGTCTTCAGGGTGTCGAAGGGTGCCGCGGGTTTGCTCGAGCAACCCAAGCCGAACAGCGCGATCACTCCGATTGCCCCCGCAAGCGCGAAGCTAACGTTCCTCATGAGGCTGACTCGTAAACACTTTTTCAGGGGCCGTCTAGCAGAAGCCCGAAACACCCGCCAAAGCCCGCGATCGGGCCGTGCGGCGCGCGAGTTTCCTGGCTACGGCGCGCGCAGAAACGGTGCTAAATCCCCGACCCTGTGAAACGTGTTCTGATCAGCGGCGGCACCGGGTTCATCGGCAAACATTTGGTGCAAGCGCTCCTGGCTCGCGGTGATGCAGTCACGGTGCTTTCGCGCAGGCCCGAGCAGGTCGCATCCCAGGTCGGTACTGGGGTCGAGGCTGTCGCGTGGGATCCCGCTGCCCCCGCCGCAGGCAACCGAGCCGCGTGGTTTCGGACAGTCAGTCAGCAGGACGCGGTGGTGCACCTGGCGGGCGAGCAGGCTGTCGGCAAGCGCTACACGCAAGAAGTCAAACAGCGCATCTACGACAGCCGCATCGAAAGCACGCTCCGGCTCGTGGAGGCTATCGCCGAA
>DATHEN010000700.1:0-6399 GCA_035318565.1 Polyangiaceae bacterium | reverse complement strand
GCAGGCGCAACGGGTGCACCCACAGTACGACGAGGACGTGGCCGCCATCCCAATGAAGAAGAGCAACCCCATGGTGCTCTTGGCGGTCGTCGGCGGCGCGGTGCTGGTGCTAGGTGTCGCGGCGTTCAGTTTCTTCGGCGGTAAGAAAACCGCTCCCGCGCCCGCCGCAACCGCGGCACTAGTCAATCAAGCCGACGAAGCAGCCAAGGCCAAAGCCATGCGCGAGCACGTCGAGCTCACTCAGCGCAGTCTTGCAAAACTCGAGGGCGAGCCAGCAGCCAAGAAGGAAGCGCCGGCGGCGGAAGCACCCAGCGAACCCGCGCAGCCCGCGCAGCCCGCAGCCCGCGAAACTGCGCCCCCCAAACGTACCGCCAGCGCGAGATCGGCATCCGCGCCGCGGACCAAGACTGCCGCTGCGCCGGCTCCGCAGCCCGCGAAGCGCCCCGTCCCGAAGAAGAGCCTCGATTCGCTCGACGACCTCGGCAAAGGCATCGCTTCCGAGCTCGGCAAGTAGTCCGCGCCAGCGGACGTCAGGCAGAGCCGAGCTTGTCTCGGACGTCTTTCGCCCAATCGGCGAAGGAGCCGTCGCTGATCCACGACTCGGCTTCCTGCACCACGTGAAGCAAGCGCGAGCAGTGCTCCGGCCCGAGCTCCATACCGCGATTGCCGATGCCCGCAAGCAGGTGATCCACGGACTTTCGGATCATCCACGCCAGCTGCACGGTGTCTTCGGCGGCCTCGCGGTTCTTTATGAGTGATTCGAGGACCGCAACGGTACTGAACTCCGGCTCGGTGCTGATTTCCGCCTGCGAGGGCATGCGGCGCTGTTCCAGGATCTCGATGCCGGGGGGAACGGTCGACTCGATGCTGTCGCGCGAGCCGAGCAAGAGCTCACTCTTGCCGATCATCACGCGATCCCCCGAGCGGAGGCTGCGCGTGCCGAGCAGCGGTTGACCATTCACGATGCTGCCGTTGCTGCTGCCCAGGTCCGTCAAGGTGACGATGTCGCCGGTGCGGCGCACCATCAGGTGTTGCCGCGACACGGCCACGTCGTCCACTTGCAGCGTGCACTCGTCACCGCGACCCACCAGAGTTTCACCCTGGCGAATCACGTAACGCGCACCGCGATATTCGAACCAGAAAGTCCGCACGGCTAGGTTTCTCGCTTATACCACCCGAAGCTTGCCGCTAGCCAGCGGCGCGGAGCGCTCGATCAGTAGCGAAGCGCTCGAGTAGGGCGCTATCGTACGTCGCATGACGCGGACCCGCTACCTGCTAGTGCTCGCCAAGCTGCAGGCGGAGCAGCGTCGAATGCTGGGCGTCTTCGCCACGAACGCGGACTTGGATCTCGTAGTGGTGGAGGACGCCAACCAGGCGCTTTTGTGGCTCGAGCGCCACGAGGCCAGCACCATCTTGTTCGACGCTGCGACGCCCAAGGCCGAACGGCTGTGTCACAAGGCGCGCGCCAAACGCTCGCTCTCGGGCATCCCGATCCTGGCCATGAGTCAGGAACTCACCGACGTTTTCACCGAGAAACTTTACGCTTTGGGCGTGGACGACGTGGTCTCGGCGTCGGCGTGGCCCGCGCTGATCGCGCGGCTGCGGAGTTTACCGCGGCAAGACGCGCCGCTCGAGCCGCCGAAGCTCGGCCGAGCCGTGGTCGCCGACGCCGACCGCAGCCGCTGCGACGTGATTGGGCACGTGCTGGCCAACGCGGGGTTCGAGCTTCGGTACGCGGGCGACGAGCGCGTGCTTCAATATTATTCGACGCAGGAGGACGTGCGCTTGGTGGTCGCAAGCGCGGATCTCACGCCGCCGCGACCGCTCATCGAACGGGCGCGCGCCGCGGGCGTGAAGGCCGCCTGGATCATCATGAGCTCCAAGCGCGACATGGACCTTCTCAATCAGACGCTGCTCGAACTGCCCGAGGTCGCGACGATCAGTCAGAACAGCCCGCCCGACGACTTGCTGTTTTTGGCGAACGAGCTGACGAGCGGCAAGAGCGGATCAGGACGCGCGAGCACGCGCGTGCTCTACGGAACCAGCGTTGCCTTTCGGAAATCCGGCGGTGACACGGACGACCTGGGCTTCACCTACAATATCAGCGCGCGGGGCATGTACATTCGCACGCTCGCGCCTCCCGACTCGGAGCGCGTCTGGCTCGAGCTGCGCCCGCCTCGTGCCAAGGAGCGCGTGAGGCTCGAAGGGCAAGTCATCTGGACGAGTCCCTTTGGCAGGGCGATCGGCGCAGCCGCCCCACCCGGCTTTGCGGTTCAGCTGACGGACGGCCTGAGCGAGGGCTTGAAAGCCTGGCAGGAATGCTACGAGTTTCACATCAGCTCGAAGCGCACGAGCGGGCTCAGCGAGCCGGCTCCAGCCGACACCAGCGAACCGCCCGCTGCGCCGGAAGACGGCTCCACGCGCCCTTCGCTCAATCCCGTAGAGCTCGCGCAAGCGATCGTCGGCGCTTACTCCGAGCCCAAGCTGGCAGCGAGCGCGCGCCCCCCAGCCGAGCCGAGTGCGGTTGCGAGTGTTCCGCCGGCGAGCGCGAACGAACCGGCGCCGCGCGCGGCCGAAACTACGGCAGCGCCCATCGTTCCAAGCGAAAGCACAGCGCCGGAAAAGTCCGGCTCGGACAGCCGGCCCGTGGCCACCGTCGACCGCGCAGCGAAAACGGAACCGCCAGCGCGTGCGCGCGCCGCTGAGCCCTCCGCCAGGCCGCGCCGCGCCTGGGTGATCTTGGCGTTGCTCGCCAGTCTGGGGTTCCTGGCGGTGGTTCTGTTGAAGCCGAAGGAACCGCCCCGTGCGGCGCAGCCGGCGCCTGCTACCACCTTCGCAGCCGTTCAGAACACGCCTAGCGAAGACGCGCTTCAGCCTTCGGCGATCGAAGCCGGGGATGCACGAGTGGCGAACTCCGACGCAGCGCTCGATGGCGGCGAAGCCATGGCGGGCGACGGCTCCGAGCTACCCCGGCAGCAAGGGTGGCTCGTAGTGGAGTCCATGAGCGGAGGTTCCGTCTATTCGAACGGCATGCTGGCGGGTCCCACGAACCAGCCTCTGAAGGTGCGCTGCGGAACGCGTTTCCTGCGCGTCGGCGGGGACGTCCCCGGTATTTGGTACGGCGAAGGCGTGTCCGCGAACATCAAGTGTCAGTCCGTCACACGCGTGCCTATCCGCGCGAAGACGCCGTGAGGCTCAGAGCGACGCTACGCGGCTGCCTCGAAGCACGCTGGTCCTGCACGACATGACCTTGCTCGCCTGCTCCGCGGCACGCAGCGAGCACCCGCGAGCGGGAGTCGGATAGGACCCCGCTTTCATTTTCACGTGAACGGCGATCGAGCCGTCCGATTCGGTCGCCACGAAACCCTCCGCCGCTGCCGCGCCGCTACACTCGCTGCCGGCCGCGCTGCCCGCGTCGACGTGTTCGCCGTAGAGTGACCCGTCGCCGATGCTGCAAGCAAATGTATCCGGGCTGAACAGCGCCTCTCCGGCTGCTTCGTCGTGACATGCATCGACATCCACACAGCCCGCGACGACGAGCGCTGGCGCCGCCTGACTGCGTCTGACGACGAGAAAGCTCTCGGGGAAATCTCCGAGCACCGACGGGCCTTCGACGTCACATGAAAGCTCGTTGAGTGTGTAGTGAGTGAGCTCGTAGATTCCTTCCAAAGCCGAGAGCTCGCTTGCCTCCGGGCTGACGCAGCGTGGAGCGCTCTCTTCCGGTAGCTCGCTGCCGCAGCCGAGGGCGAGAGCCGCGATCCCGAGACACATTCGGTGGATCAGTCGCATGTGAGCTTTCATATCTTTCGCAATTGCACGCTGCGCACCGAATGGTCGGGCGCCTTCTCCAGGATCAAACACGCGCGATCCTTGGTGGGCAAGATGTTCTCGCGCAGGTTGCGCCCGTTGATATCACGCCAGATCTGTCGAGCAGTTTGGCGTGCCTCTTCGTCCGTCAACGCCGCGTAGCGGTGAAAGTAGGAGCTTTCATCCCGGAACCGCGTCTCGCGCAGCTTCAGAAAACGAGCCACGTACCAGGCTTCGATCGCCTCTTCGTCCGCATCGACGTAGATCGAGAAATCGAAAAAATCCGACACGAAAATGTGCGCGGCGCTGCTCTGCTTGCTGGCTGTGGTCTGCAGCACGTTGAGACCCTCCACGATCACGATATCCGGACTCTTCACCTCCTGATGGCTATCCGGAACGATGTCGTAGCTCTGATGCGAATAGACGGGCGCCTGCACCAGCGGAATTCCAGACTTGATGTCCGCCAAGAATTGTACGAGCCGCCGCAGGTCGTAGCTTTCAGGGAAACCCTTGCGCTCCATCAAGCCGCGCTCCATGAGCACGCGGTTCGGGTAGAGAAACCCGTCCGTGGTCACCAGATCGACCCGAGGGTGATTCGGCCAGCGCGCGAGCAGAGCCTGCAGCACGCGCGCCGTCGTGCTCTTGCCGACGGCCACACTTCCCGCGATGCCGATCACGTACGGTGTCTTGGTGACCGGGCTGCCGAGGAACGTGTCGATCACGGCTTCCTCCGCCTGCGACGCCACGACGTAGAGGTTCAACAGACGCGACAGCGGCAAGTAAATTTCCGTCACCTCTGTGAGGGACAGGCTTTCGTTGATGCCGCGGAGTTTCTCCAGGTCCGCTTCCGACAGCGTCAGCGGCGTTTGTGCCCGCAAACTCGCCCATTGCTGGGTGTTGAACTGGAGGTAGCGAAACAGCGCCATCAGCGCTCAGCATACGGGTAAATGCGGCGATTCCGCGCGGCAAAGGCGCTTGAATCGTGCAAATCTCGTGGAAGTTTCGAGGAGGCCCACAAGCCGGTGGCACGCAGGCCAAAGCCGCGGCATGGTGCCGCCATGGCACGCTCCAAAGTTGCAATCGTCCGGACTTCTCCGGCCACCGTATTGGAAGATTATCACCGTGTGATGAACCTCGCGGGGTACCAGCAGGTCGTCGACAAGACCGCAGATACCGCGCTCAAGGTGAACATTTCCTGGCATTTTTTCTATCCAGGTTCATCCACCACTCCGTGGCAGCTCGAAGGCGTGATCCGCGCGATGAAGGCCGATGGTTACGACCCGGGCCTGATTCACGCTTGCCATAACCGCACCGTCGTCATCGACGCGCACCTGGGCGAGCGCGAGAACAAGCAGATCGACGTCGTGCAGGCGCACGGCCTTCGCAACGTGCACTTGTACGAAGGCGAGGAGTGGATCGACATCCGCGAGGCAGTCGGCGACTTAACCGATAAGTTTTTGTGCCTGAATCAGGTGTACCCGAAGGGCTTTTCGATCCCGAAGCGTTTCATCGGCGAGAACATCATTCACCTGCCGACGATCAAAACGCACATCTTCACGACCACCACGGGCGCGATGAAAAACGCCTTCGGCGGTCTGTTGAACGAGCACCGCCACTGGACGCACCCGGTCATTCACGAAACCCTGGTCGACCTGCTGATGATTCAGAAGAAGATTCATCGTGGGGTGTTCGCCGTCATGGACGGCACGTTCGTCGGTGACGGCCCCGGACCGCGCTGCATGATCCCGCACGTCAAGAACGTGCTTCTGGCATCTTCGGATCAGGTCGCGATCGACGCGGTGGCCGCCAAGCTGATGGGCTTCGATCCCATGCGCGACTTGAAGTTCGTGCGATTGGCACACGAGCTCGGCCTCGGCGTGGGCGATCCGCGCGACATCGAGTTCGTGGGCGACGTGGACGCGGCGAAGGAGAACTGGAACTTCGACGGTCCGTTCAAGAAAATGACTTTCGCTTCGCGCAATCAGCACCGCATCTACTGGGGCCCGCTGAAGAAGCCGATCGAGTGGTCGTTGAAGACTTGGCTCGCGCCCTGGGCGTACGTCGCGTCAGTGACCTACCACGACTTGTTCTGGTACCCCGTGTACGGCAAGCCGCGCATCGAGCAGGCCCTCGGCAGCGAATGGGGACGCCTCTTCGCCAACTGGGCGAGCGCGAAGCCCGACGCGCAGGGCCGTGGCTACCCCGACGTGGGCGAGCGCGCAGCCTCGCTCTCACGCATGGGTCTGGCGCACTTCCTCGAAGGAACACGGCTCGTCGGCATGGCCGTCGCCGAGTCGCCGGAGCTCAAAGCTCGCCAGCGGCGCCAGCAGGCGCGCACTTCGGCTCACCCCGGCTGAAGCACTCGATGGGCAAGCTGCTCGGTCGCGGAAGCCTGCTTCCGGGACTGCCGTTGTTGATCCTCGCCTGGCTCGGCTGCTCGAAGCGGGATACTCCGCCGAACGCCGAGCAAAAGGCGGCCACGGAAAAGCCCGCGGCCAGCGTCGTCAGTGCGACGAGCGCCGCGCCACCCAATGAGCCGGCGCGTCCCAAAAGGACGTACAACGTGCTGTTCCTCATGATCGACAGTCTGCG
>DATHEN010000699.1:0-3676 GCA_035318565.1 Polyangiaceae bacterium | reverse complement strand
TCGACCCAGTCGTTTCCGTGAGCGCAGCGTTACCCTCTACGGCTTCTCTACCGATCAGCACTCGCTCATCCGCGGGCACCGCTCGCGCGATTCGAACGGCGCCGTCAGACTGGCTGACCGGCTGCTCGGGACTGCTGTCGTTCGTTGCCGGACTTACGCCGCTGGACGCAAGAGCCGTGTCATTCGTCGAACTCCCTCGAGCGCTCATACGTGGTTCCTCTCGACGCGCGACTCCGACCCTCCTCTTATCCGACGCACCTGCGTCGCGCGGCGAATTGAAAACATTAGCACCGTTAGTGACTCCACCGCGATACCCCATAACGCCACAGCGGCTCGCTTGACCGCCTTGTACCGAAAGCTATGCTCACCCGTTTCATTCGGGCGAGATCACTGCCGGATCAGCGCTGCAGCGCCTCCGGAGTGGGACGAACTATCCATGACCAATCCAGCAGATAACCTCCTTCGCACGCTTATTCTCAAACTTGGACGCGTGAGCCGCGCGCGCAAAGCCGCCACGCTCGCGCTCGCCATCACCGTCAACGGCTGCGGCTCGAGCAGCAGCAGCGACCGGGACGGCGGGAACGAGCCAAAAGAGGAGAAGGATTGGACCGTGCTGGTCTACGGTCACGGCGACCACAACCTCTCGAACTCGCTGTTGCGCGATCTACAGGAGATGGCGGCCGCCCGCATTGACACCGCGAAGGTCAACGTGCTGGCGCTGGTCGACTTCGATGCCAGCCAGCGCAGCGAGGCGCTCGGGGGCGACCGCTTCCCCTCCGGCTACTCGGTGCTGGAATTTCCGGGCAACGGGGCGGAGCCCAGGGAAGTGGGCCAAGGTCCGGAGCTGAATCTCGATGAGCCGGCCGTGATCGCAACGCTCACCGAGGAGACGTTCGCGAAGTATCCCGCCAAAAAGCGCGGCGTGATTTTTTGGGACCATGGCGGCGCGTGGTCACTCGGTTTCGGCGGCGACACGCAAGATGGCAGCTTGAGTCGGCCGCGCGGCGTTTCGGTGGTCGAGCTGGCCGACGCTTTGAAACGAGGCCTGCAAGCGGCGGACGTCAGCGCCGAACCGCCACTCGACTTTCTGGCTTTCGATACGTGTTTGATGGCAGGCGCAGAAGTCGTTGCCGAGTTCGCGGATCTTGCTCGCGTGTACATCGCGGACGCCGAGATCGATTACGGGGCGGGCTGGGATTACAACGCCGCTTTCAGCTGGCTGTCTTCGAACTCGCGTGAAGACGTCACGGCCTTCGCCGTCGCCGAGGTGGATAGCTGGGACGCTCACCACGCCCAAGCCTCCGTGAGCGACGAGTTCACGCGCTCGCACGTGGCACTCGATCTGAACGAGTGGGACGGCGTGATGACGGCGACGAAAGCGCTGGTGAACGAGCCGGGCGCCACCGCCGAGCTCATCGCACGCGGCGGTTATTTCAGTCTGCCGAGCTATTCGAATACCGGCGTAGTCGCGAGCGGCGATCAAAACTTGCGCGACATCGGCGGCTTCGCCCGCCGGCTCTCACAAGCAGGCTCTGCACGTGCAACCGAGCTTCTGGCGGCGCTGAACGGCGCGGTGCTCAAGAGCTCGCAGGGCTCGCTCCGCAGCTCCAGCAGTCAGGTGGGTATTCACGTCGAGATGCCCACGGGCAGCGCCTTTACCGAGGTAGAGGGGAGCTACGGCACGCTCGCACCGGCATGGAACCGGCAATCGAGCTGGTCCACCCTGCTGCACGGGTTGGTGAAGGCAGCGGACACGACGCCCCCGGTTTTGACGCAAACGGCAGGCGCGGCTGGCTCGCGTTCGGTGTTGTTCAGTGCTGCGGATCCGGACACGGCCGATGCACTGGTACTCCTGGCCACGCCGCTCGACGACATGCTCGCGTTCATCGGAACCGTGGGTTATGCGCCCATCGAAGCCGGTGAGCAGTACGAAGCAACCTGGGACGGAAACGTGCTGCTGGCGGGCCCGCCCGGCGCGGAGCAACTCGTCAGTGTGCTGCCGGGACTGACCGGCGGCGAGGACACCCCGCCGATCTGGATGATGCCGCTGTACTGGCCCGAGGAAGAGGTGCTGCTCGGCTTTTTGTTCAGCCCGGAAGATAGCGTCGCGCGCTACGCCGTGCTCCTGGATACACAGCCCGCCGTGTTCTCGACCGCCGAGCTCGTGGAGCTCGCGGGCGACATGGACTTGTATCCAGTCTTCATCGGGATAGACGCCCAGGGTGAGTCACAGAGCTTTACCGGACCGAATCCCGTGCGCGTCGCAGCTCAGGGCGTCCCACTGCAGCTGGTTCCAGACGCCGAAGACACCTTCTACGCGGCCACGCTGATCACGGACGTGTGGGGCAATCAGCAAGCCGAGCTCACCGAAATCCAAGCTGGCGTGGAGTGAACGTGAAACGTGGCGCGCTGATCGCGGCTGCTACGATGGCTCTGGCCGGACTCGCTGCGCTGTGGTTCGCGTGCGGCGGGAGACACGAGTCCGCGCGTCCCCCTGCTCCGCCGACACGTGAGCTGCAGACCGCGGCTCCAGAGTCGTCGCCCGCCAGCGCGCCATCGGCCAGCGGCACTTCCGGCAAGCCCGCTCCGAGCCATTCCGCACCTTCCAGCGCACCAGCCGTCGCAGCTCCGGGGAGCTCGACCGGCCCGTTACTCAACGCCAACGCGGGCAGCGCCGGCCAACCCGGCGCGCTCTGGCAAAAGATCGAAACGGCGTCGCGGCAAGACTTGCAGCTGCTTGCGAGCCTCGAACGTGAGCTCGGCAGCGTGCCGCCCGAAGCCGACGAGCTGATCCGTAGGCGCACTGCGGGAGCGACGCCGGCAGAGCTGCGTGAATGGCTGCAAAAGCACGGTCCCAAAGAGTTGCGCGCTCGGCTGATCTTGTCGCGCTGGTTGTCGCAGCTCCAAGACGCCGGCGCGCCCGTTCCGGCGCCCGCAAGGAGCGGCTCCGGCAAAGTGCCGAAGCTCCTCGGCCGGCTGAACAAGAAGGACGCGGGATCTTGAATCGATCCGCCCAAACGCGCGCGACCACTCAGCGCATCAAGTGAGTGCCTCGAGAAACGCGCGCAGCCTGGGTACGCCACGCAGCTCGGTGCGATACACTGCCCAAGCGTTGACCGGCGGAGAAGCCCACTCGGGCAGAACGCGTCGCAACCTGCGCCGCGCCAGGTCGTCTGCGACGACGAATTCCGGAAGGTAGGCGGCCGCCGTTCCCTGGATCGCCAAGTCCCGCAAAGCGAGCGGCGCGTTCGAGCGCATCGCAGCCCGCACCTGGATGGTCTGTAGCTCGGCACCGCGGCGCAGCGTCCACTGGATGACGCTACCCGCCGGGGTGACCTGCACCAGCGCGGGATGCTCTGCCAGCTGCTGCGGTGCGCGCGGCGTGCCGTGCTTGCGCAGCCAGCGCGGCGCGGCCACGACCACTCGCTGCATCTCGAGCACGGGCTGCGCCACGAACGCCGTGCTGTCCGGCGCTGGCAATCCGGCGCGGATCGCCAGGTCCACCCCTTCCCCGACCAGGTCCGTCAGGCGATCTTCGAGCCGAAGGTCGACGACGAGCTGCGGGTGGCGCTCGGAAAGTTTCGCGAGGCGCGGCACGACCACGACGCTGCCGAACGTGAGCGACGTGCTCACCACGAGCGTGCCACGGATTTGCCGGGTGTCCCGCACCGAAGCG
>DATHEN010000698.1:0-6518 GCA_035318565.1 Polyangiaceae bacterium | reverse complement strand
ACACCCACGCGACGCCGCCGACGATGTTGTAGAGGGCGAAGTTGCGGTAGGTCATGTCCGCGGCGCCGGCGACGACCGGGGCGAACGTGCGGGCGAACGGCATGAAGCGGGCGATGATGATCGTCTTGCCGCCGTGCTTCTCGTAAAAGCGCTGCGTCTTCAAGAGGTGCTTCTTGTTCAGGAAGCGCGAAGTCTCACTGTGGAACACGCGCGGCCCGATACGAGCCCCGATCGAGTAATTCACCGCGTCCCCCAGGACGGCAGCGACGATCAGCAGGAGCATCATGGTCACGATGTTCAGCGCGCTGCCCTCGCTGGCGCACAGGGCGCCTACGGCGAAGAGCAGCGAGTCGCCCGGCAGGAAGGGCGTGACCACCAGCCCCGTCTCCGCGAAAATGATCAGGAACAGGAGCGCGTACAGCCACGGACCCATCATCGCCGCCCAAGCGTTCAGATGCGCGTCCAGATGCAGGATGACGTCGATGAAACTCGTGATCATTTCCATGGGGGGTACTCATCGAGGGAAGAACGGCTAGGAAGGAATAATCCGCCCGGATCGTATCTCGGCCGTCAACGAGAGGGCGTGAGCGGATAGCACGGCTCCGCGCGCCGGGGTAGCCGTGCGCGGAAAACGCCGAATGTTTTGCGAGCTGCCGGAAGCGTCATTCAGGCTCCCAGATAGGCGCTGGCGACGCGCGGATCCGCCAAGAGCTCGCTTGCGGAGGCGCTGATGGTGATCTCGCCCGTTTCGAGCACGTAGCCCCGGTTTGCGAGCTTCAGGGCCATGCGCGCGTTCTGCTCCACCAAGAGCACGGTGACGCCTTCTCGGTTGAGCTCCGCGATCACGTCGAAGATCTTCTTGACGATCAGCGGCGCGAGACCGAGTGACGGCTCGTCGAGCACCAGCAGCTTGGGGCGAGTCATCAGCGCTCTGCCGACGGCCAACATCTGCTGCTCTCCACCGGACAACGTGCCTCCGGGTTGGGCACGGCGCTCCGCCAAGATCGGGAACAACCCGAACACGCGTTCGATGTCCTTGCGCACGCCGTCGGGGTCACGACGCGTGAACGCGCCCATCTCCAGATTTTCGAGCACGCTCAAGCGCGGGAAGATTTTGCGGCCTTCGGGCGACTGCGCGATGCCGAGCTCCACGATGCGGTGCGCGGGTACGTTCGCGAGATCGCGCCCCTGGAACTGCACCGTGCCGCGGCTAGCGTGGAGCACGCCGCAGATGGTCATGAGCGTGGTGGTCTTGCCCGCGCCGTTCGCACCGATCAGCGTGACGATTTCCCCCTCGTCGACGTACAGCGACACTCCCTTCAGCACCTCGATCGCGCCGTAGCCCGCGTGAATGTCCTCGAGCTTCAGCAAGCTCATCCGAGCTCTTCCTTGCCCAGGTAGGCCTCGATGACCTTGGGGTTGGTCTGGACCTCCTGCGGCGTACCCTCGGCGATCTTGCGACCGTACTCGAGCACACAGACCCGATCGCTGATGCCCATCACGACGCGCATGTGATGCTCGATCAAGAGCACCGTGATGCCCTGCTCGCGGATGGCTCGAATCAGCTCGGTCAGCTCGCGGCTCTCGGCCGGGTTCATGCCCGCTGCCGGCTCGTCGAGCAGCAGCAACTCGGGCCGCGTGGCGAGTGCGCGCGCGATCTCGAGGCGGCGCTGGTCACCGTAGGCCAGATTGCGGGAGGGAGTGTGAGCGTGGCGATCCAGGCCTACGAAGTCGAGAAGCTTGTGCGCTTCGTCCCGGGCGCTGGCCAGGGAGCGCACGGCGAAAGGGCTGAACGCACCCAGCTGCCACACATGGGCCACGTAGGCCACTCCGAGCGCGAGGCTGCCGATGAGCAGCACGCTGGCGACGCCGGTCGACTCGGCGTCGGAACGGGTCAGAAGGCCCGTGCCGAACAAACCTGCCAGCAGCGTCACGGGTGCGAGCACGTATGCGATGCGCGAGCCGGCGTACCAGGGCAGGTCCTGCGTGCGTCGATCGACGCCCACGAGCACGTTTTCCAGCACGCTCATGTCTTGAAACAAGCGAATGTTCTGGAACGTTCGCGCGATACCGCGACTCGCGATGTACGCGGGCGCGCGGCGCGTTTGTCGCCACACCGCGTAGCCGCCGCCGATACCCAAGAGCAAGCCGAGGAGGAACGCCAGCGTGCGTACGCGGCGCGCGCTCGCTGCGGATCGGCCCGCCAGCGCAGCGAATTTCACTCGCTCCTTGGCCTCAACGAGTGAATCTACTTCGTAGAGGATGCGCGAGCGGTCGGGGGAGAGGATCGCGAAGCGACCCGCGCGCTCCTGAATGGTGTCCTCACGTCCCGCAAGCTCTCCCATTTCGCGAAACGCTGCCCGGCGCTGCTCGGCTTCGGCGCGCGTCCCGCTGGACGCGAACTGCAAGCTGCCGTCGTGAGACGAGATGAAGAAGCGCCCCAGGCGCTGCTCGATCTGCGGCTCGGCGGTCAGGTAGTCGCGCGCACTTCGAGCGGCGGCGGCCACGGAGAAGCCCTGCGTGCGGCTCGTGTAGTTCTGTTTGACGGCAGCCGCCCACAGCTTGTCGACGTTGGCGATGAACAGGAGCAGGAACACGCCCACGCTCAGGCCCACGAACGTCCAGAACAGCCATTGACGGCGCTGCAGCGGCCGCGCGAGCTCCGTGCCCTGAAAACGGATGTTCCCGCTGGTGGGCTCGTAAATACCTGCAATGGCGTTGAACAGCGTGGTCTTGCCGGCGCCGTTCGGGCCGATCACCGCCACCACTTCGCCGCGCTTCACCTGCAAGTCGACCGCCGACACGGCCGTCAGACCCCCGAAGCGCACGGTCAGTGCCTGCACGTCCAGGAGCGGAGCGTTCACGGCACGCTCCGGCGTTCATGGTGCAGCTCGGCCTTGAGCTGACTCGACGGCCACAGGCCCTCGGGTTTGAAACGCATCATGAGCACGAGCGAAAGGCCGAAGATGAGCCAGCGCCAGTTCGAGAACGTCGTGAACACGTTCGTCGAGTCCTGGATCGCTCCCTGTATGAGTTGAGTGATCAGCGGAGACAACACGTTGTCGAAGCCGATCAACACCAGCGCGCCGAGCAGCGCGCCGCGCAGGCTGCCGAGGCCGCCGATGATGATGCAAGAGAGCACCATGATCGAGTAGTTGAAGTCGTAAGTGTTCGGCTCGGCGGTGGTCGTCAGGTTCGTCGCGTACATCGCGCCGGCGAGTCCGGCTACCGCCGCTCCGATCGCGAACGCGGTCAGCTTGATGCGTCCCGGGTTGATCCCCATGCACGCGCTGGCCAGCTCGTCTTCCCGCAGCGCATTCAGAGAGCGGCCCAGCCGCGAACGCTCGAGCGTTCTGAAGAACACCACCAGCGCGCCGAGCAGGAAGAAGCCGAGGTAATATATGACCAGGAACGTCAGACGGCCGTCGCCCTCTCCGCCTGCTGCGCTGCGCAGCCACTCGGGCAGCCACGGCTCCGGGATCGGATTCAGCCCGCGCGGCCCGTCCGTGATGTTCTCGAGGTTCAACAGTACGACCCGCACGACCTCGCCGAAGCCGAGCGTGACGATCGCCAGGTAGTCTCCACGCAGGCGAATCGTGGGCGCGGCCAGCGCCACTCCCGCGAGCCCCGCAAACGCGGGCGCGAGCACGAGCGCGCCCCAAAACCCGACCTGGAACGGATACTTGTCGACCGTGAGGATCCCGGTTGAAAACGCGCCAATCGCGAAGAACGCGGCGATGCCGAGCTGCAGCAGCCCGGCGTAGCCGACCTGCACGTTCAGGGCCAGGGCGAGGATCGCGAAGATGAAGATGTTGACCAGCTGCCGGTCGAGGCGCAGCGGCAGACCAGCGACCGCCTGCACGCCCCAATCCAAAAACGGCACGAACGGATAGACGAGCAGTATTGCGATCGCGAACCACTCGAGCGCGTGGCCCCGCTTCATCAGACTTTCTCGCGAGTGTGCGCGCCGAGCAGCCCGGACGGCCTGAAGACCAGAATCAAGATCAGCATTCCGAACAGCACCGCCGGCTGCCACTGCGCGCCGATGTACTGATCGGAGAAGGCGCGCACCATGCCGATCACGAGGCCGCCCAGCACGGCGCCCGGGATGTTGCCGATGCCGCCGAGCACGGCCGCCGTGAACGCGTACAGCCCGTTCTGATAGCCGATCTGGTAGTTGATGGTATTGATGTAGAAGCCGTAAACCACCGCCGCGAAGCCGGCGAGCGCACCGCCGATGGCGAACGTCCAGCTGATCACGCGGTCGACGTCGATGCCCATCAAGCGGGCAGCGATCGGGTTCTGCGCGGTGGCGCGCATGGCCTTACCGAGCCGCGAAAAGCGCACGAACGCATAGAGCCCGGCCATCACCGTGACGGAGCTCAGGATCACCGCCAGATCCTTGGCCGTCAGCGTGAGCGCGCTGCCCTCTCCGAGCAGGTTGCGACTCGAGAGCAGGTTCGGAAAGGCCTTGGGCGCCGCGGCCGAGGTGCCCCCGCCGAACACCTGCATCGGCAAGCCGCCCCAGAACAAGCCGAGGTTCTGGAAGATGAACGAGACGCCGATCGCGGACACGAGCGCCGCGAGCTTGGGCGCCGCGCGGAGCGGGCGGTACACGAGCCGGTCGACGCTGACGTTCACGGTGGCGGCGAAGGCCGCGCACACCAGCACGATCAGCAAGATGCCGCCGATCAGCCCTGGAATACCCGCCGTTTCCAGGCCCAAGAGCCCGACCAGCGTCAGCGCCAGGAACGACGCGAGCATGAACAGGTCGCCGTGCGCGAAGTTGATCAGCTCCAGGATGCCGTACACCATGGTGTAGCCGAGCGCGATCAGCGCGAACACCATGCCGTTGGTGAGGCCGATCAGGAGCTGCTGCAGAATGACTTGCACGGGTCGTCAGGGAGCGGAACGGCCCAGTACGGTCGCAAACTCGAACTTGGCGTCCTTGACGGTATTGCCGCTCATCGTCTTCAGGGTGGTATCGCCGTTGGCGTCGAAAGCCCAAGTGCCGAGCACGCCGTCGACTTGTTTCGTCTCTGCTACGGCTTTGCGTACCGCCTCGCGGTCCTTCTTGCCGGCTTTGCGTAGCGCGTCGAGCGCGACCTGCGTCGCCACGTAGCCGTACACGGCGTACGACTCCGGCTCGGCCTTGTACTTTTCGCGATAGCGTTTGACGAACTCCGCCCCGCGCCCGGTGAGCTTCTGCGGCGGCAGCCCGCCGAAGGTGATGTGGGCACGCGCGTTCACATTTTCCGGGCCCGCGGACTTGATGAACGCTTCTTCGAAACAGGCGTCGGGAACCATCAGCTTGGCACGCTGCCCGGATGCCACGAGATCCTTGGCGATCTGGCCCGCGTTAGTTTGAGTTGCGCCGCCGAAGTAAACCCAGTCGGGGCCGAGCTGTTTGATCTTGGCCATCAGGCTCTTGTATTCCTGGGCCTTGGGATCGATGCCTTCGCGTCCCAGCACCTTCATGCCGAGCGCTTCGGCGGTGACGCTGAACACGTCGGCGATGCCTTTGCCGTAGAGCCCGCGATCATCCAGCACGTAGACTGATTTGCCCCCGAGCTCTTTCATCCACTCGGCGCCGACCTTGCCCTGGATGTCGTCGGCCGGAACGACGCGGAAGTACGAGACCTTGCCGCTCGGCTGGTACACGGCCGGTTCGTTCGGCTCGCCCAGGCCCGGCTTGGTGAGGCCGGCATACGTGTTGGCCGGTGAGATCATGACCACGTTGCCCTTGTTCAGGACGGGCATGGAGATCTTGGCGGCGCCGGAGTTGTACGTGCCGATGTAGAAGAGCACGTCCGGGTCCTTCACGGCCTTGTCCGCATTGGCCGCCTCCACCTCGGGATCCCAGTCGCCCTTTCTGGCCGAGGCGTCGTCCCAGTCTTCGTACTTGATCGAAAACTCGCCGACTTTGCCGCCGGCGTCGTCGATGGCCAAGCGGATGCCATTCACGAGAGTCGTGGTCTGCGCGTTGGCGCTACCCGTGCGTGGCAGACTGCTGACGATCTTCACGGTTTTCGAGGCGTTTGATTGCGCTCCATCGCTCTGTTTGCGGTTGCATCCCAGCGCCACGCAGAGGCCGAACAGCAGCAAAAACGGCAATGTTTTCAATGGGTTTCCTCCGGCGCGCGGAATCATACCGGCGCCCGCGGGGAAAGCCTAGGCCAAAGCGGCCGCTGCAGAGGCAAATTCTTTGGCCGCTGCACGGCTCGCCCAGGGAAGATTTGCTAGACTGCTGCGCATGGGAACGCTCAGCCCGATTCACTGGATTGTCCTGCTCCTGGTTGCGCTGCTGTTGTTCGGGCCCACGCGGCTCGCCAACATCGGCAAAGGGCTGGGTGAGGGAATTCGCAACTTCAAAAAGGGCATCGAGAGCGGTGACGACGAGCACAAGGATCCCGCGCAGCTGCCGGCCGCTTCGAAGGACGCACCGCGACCTAACGACTCTGGCGTGAGCTGAGCGCGTTTCGGACCCCAAGCAGAAGGCCCCGAGCTGCATCGAGCAG
>DATHEN010000697.1:0-4272 GCA_035318565.1 Polyangiaceae bacterium | reverse complement strand
TGGAGGGCGACCGTCAGCACCAGGCCGGTCACGACCCCGAACACGGTGCCGATCGCGCCGATCATCACGCCCTCTGTCATGAAGATGCGGGTTATCGCGCGATCGCTCGAACCGAGCGCCTTGAGGATGGCGATCTCCTTGCTCTTCTCGGTCAGCATCAAGAGCAAGGTGCAGATGATGCAGAAGCTCGCGACCGCAATCGCGATCGAGAGAATGATGAACGTGGCGATCTTCTCGAGCTTGAGCGCGCTGAACAGGTTCTTGTTCGACTCCTGCCAGTCGCGCACCACCAGATCGGTGCCCTGGATCGCTTGACTCAACACCGGGCGGATCGGCGCCACCCGTTCGGCGTTCTCGAGCTTGATCTCGATGCCGCTGATGTTCTGCTTCAGATCCAGAAACTCCTGAGCGACGTCCAGCTTCATGTAGGCGTGGCTCGCGTCGTACTCGTACATGCCGCTGTAGAAGATCGCCGCCACGCGGAAGCGCCGGCTGCGCGGCAAGACGCCCATCGGCCCCAGATCCCCGAGCGGCGACACCAGCGTCACCTCGTCCCCAACGTACACGTGCAGCGTCTTCGCCAGCTCGCGGCCGATGATCAGACCCGGATGCTGGTCCGGCAGGACCACCGCGTCTTCCACCTCCTTGTCGAGCTTGGTGGAGAAGAAGGGGCGAAGGTTCGGGCCCTTCAGATAGACGCTGCCGTCGGCGGCGATACCGATCGGCGTATCCGCCGGCAGGTTCGCGAGCACCTTCGTGTTGTCCAGATACTCGAACTTACCGATTTCGATGTTCTGAACCAGGTCGATCACGGTGCCGATCGTCACCGGATCCACGCCGCGCACCAGCACGCCCGCGGTGTTCGATGAGCTCGACGCCATGGCTTCGCCGGCCACGACGGGCGTAGCGGCGCGAACGCCCTGTACGAGCCGCACTTCGTCGAGCAAGGAGAGCCAATGCTCGAAGCCGCCCGCGTTCGGCGCCTCGACCTTCATGTGCGCGTTGTTGCCGAGGATCTTGCGCTTCAGATCGGCGCCGAAGCCGCCCATGATCGAGACCACGATACACAGCGCGAACGAGCTGACCATGACTCCGGCAATGGACAACACGGAGATCACCGTCAGAAAGCCGCTCTTGCTCGCTCGCACGTGGCGCGCCGCAACGAACGCGACGAAGCCGCGTCCCTCGATGCGGTCGAGCACGCGTGGCATGACCAGCACCATGAAGCCGATCACGAAACCGGTTCCACACAGCGCCGCACCGACCCGCACCAGCTGATGCCACAGCACGAAGTAACTGCCGCGCGCGACCGGCAGGCGCGCCGCCCACACGCCGAACACGATCAGGCCGATGCAGCACAGACCCGTGAGCCCCCAGAGCAAACCGCGCCGGCCTCCGCGACCGAGCCGCTTCAGCCCCAAGCCGACGAGCCACGCCACGAACAGCAGCAGCACGCCGACTACGGCGATGCGACCGTACAGCCCGATCGAGGTCCAGAACCGCGCGAGCACGCTCGAGAAGTCCGCTAGCGGCTGAGCCAGAATGCCGGCGCTCATCCCGCTCCTGTTTCGGGTCGAAGCAAAGGGAACGCGATCACGTCGCGAATCGAAGGCTGGCCAGTGAGCATCATCACGAGCCGGTCCACGCCCATGCCGAAGCCGGCGGCGGGCGGCATCCCGTGTTCCAGCGCCCGGATGTAGTCCGCGTCGTAATCCATGGTTTCCTCCGCTCCGCGCTCGCGCTTGCCGACCTGCTCGCTGAAGCGCGCGGCCTGGTCGTCCGGATCGTTCAGCTCACTGAAGGCGTTGCAGAGCTCGCGGCCGTGCACGAACAGCTCGAAGCGATCGGTCAGCTCGGGATGGCCGTCTTTGCGGCGGGCCAGCGGGGACACCTCAGCCGGGTAATCGATGATGAACACCGGAACACTGCACGTCCCGTCTGCATTCCGGTAGTCGTCCGCCAAGAACGGCTCCGCCAGATATTCGTAGGCCACGAACAGGCGTTCACCTGCCGATTCGCAGTGTCCGAGCGCGCGTCGCAGGTTGGGCCAGTCCACACGGCCAGCCCGCTCGGAGCGCTGCTTCCACACGGCGACCAGGGCATCGGCTTCGCTCTGCTCCGGCGAGCCCTCCTTTTTGACATTGGCCGCGGGCGCGCGGGCGATGCGCTCGAGTGACGCCATGACCTCAGCGGACAGTCCCGCGTTCTCGAGCGCGCGGCTGATGGCCGCGTGCATCGGCACCCGGGCGAACGGTCCTTCGAACGTGAAGGTACGCGCTTCCTGCCAAGCGGCGTAAAGCTCACCCAGCCCTGCGCGCTCCATGCCTCGACCCAGGTACGCGTCGGCCGCGCGCAGCATCGATTCGGTGAACGGCATGAGGGTGTCGTAGGTCGCGTACGCCTGGTAGAATTCGAGCATCGTGAACTCGGGATTGTGCCGAGTACTGATGCCTTCGTTGCGATAACACCGCCCGAGCTCGTAGACGCGCTCGAAACCACCGACCAGGAGACGCTTCAAATAGAGCTCGGGAGCGATCCGCAGAAACAGCTCGAGATCGAGCGTATTGTGGTGCGTCTTGAAGGGCCGAGCCGCGGCGCCGCCCACGAGCGTGTGCAGCGTGGGAGTCTCCACCTCCATGAATCCCTGCTCATCGAGAAAGTGCCGCAGACCCTGGGAGATCAGCGAACGCGCGCGAAATACCGCGTGCACTTCCGGGTTGGCGATCAGATCGACGTAGCGGCGCCGATACCTGAGGTCCACGTCCGAAAGCCCGTGCCACTTGTCCGGCAATGGACGCAGCGCCTTCGTGAGCAGGCGGATGCGGCTGACCTCCAGTGTCAGCTCTCCGGTCTTGGTCACGATCGCTCGACCGAAGGCCTCCACGTGGTCGGCCAGATCGATGTCTTCGAGCGCCGCGAAGTGCTCACCGAGCACGTCTTTCTTGGCGAACAGCTGCAGCTCGCCCGTGTCGTCCTTGAGCCGCAGGAACGTGGCTTTGCCGAAGCCGCGCCGCGCCATCAGGCGACCGAGGACGTGCAGCTCGGCGGTATCGGAGAGCGCCGCGACCCGCTCGCCGTCATAACGAAGCTCGGCGGGCGGCTCGACGAGGGCGCCCGCGAAGCGTTCGCGCAGCGCGCTGAGCGTGCTCCGATCTGCCACGTTCACGTCGTTGGCGAACGGATTGCGCCCGAGCTCGCGAACGCGCTCCGCCTTCGAGCGGCGAGCCTGGATGATGGCGGCTTCGCCGCCCGCCGCGTCGTCGTCGCCAGCCACCTGCGCGTCGTCCGCTTTCATTTTCAGTCTGCTTTCTTGGCGCTGGGGTGCGTCTCGCCGGCGTCGCGATCGGCGTGTTGCATGAGGTACGCTTCGATGAACCCGTCGAGATCCCCGTCCAGCACGCCGTCGACGTCGCCCGTTTCGTGCTCGGTGCGAAGATCTTTCACTAGCTGGTACGGCTGCAGCACGTAGCTGCGGATCTGATTGCCCCACGCAATCTGGCCCTTGGCCGCTTCATAGCGAGCTTGCTCTTGCTCGCGTTTGGCGGCTTCGAGCTCATACAGACGCGCCTTGAGCATCTTGAGCGCCATGTGGCGGTTCTGGTGCTGGCTGCGCTCGGCGCGGCACACCACCATGATCCCGCTCGGCAAGTGCCGCATGCGCACGGCGGTCTCCACCTTGTTCACGTTCTGTCCGCCCTTGCCGCCGGCGCGCATGGTGGTCACTTCCAGGTCCGAGTCTTTGACCTCGATGTCGATCTCGTCCTCGATGTCCGGCGTCACTTCGATGGCCGCAAAGCTGGTTTGGCGGCGCGCGTTGCCATCGAACGGGCTGATGCGCACCAGCCGATGCACGCCCATCTCCGCGCGCAGGTAGCCGTACGCGTTGGGACCGCTCACGGTGAACGAAGCGCCATCGATGCCGGCTTCGTCACCGGCTTGGTAGTCGATGATGTCGGTTTTGTAACCACGCCGCTCGCACCAGCGCACGTACATGCGCAGCAGCATTTCTCCCCAATCCTTGGCGTCCGTTCCGCCGGTTCCGGGATGAATGCTGACGATCGCATTGGCGTGGTCGACGGGACCGGAGAGCATGCGCGACAGCTCGGCCTTGCGCACCCGTTGTTCGAGCGCCGGCGTCTGCTTTTCGACGTCCGAAAGCGCGCTCTCGTCGTTCTCCGAAGCGGCCAGCTCCAGATACTCGAGCGCCTCATCCACGTCTTTGCCGAGCGCTTCGGCGAGCGCCAGCTTTTCACTGGCGACGGCGCGCCGGCG
>DATHEN010000696.1:0-4281 GCA_035318565.1 Polyangiaceae bacterium | reverse complement strand
GAGAGCGATTTCGGTTCCAGCGCTGCTTTGTAGCGCTCGCTGCAGCCCTTGCCGGGCGGAGCCCTGCATGCCTGGTACGGGAATCGCGAAGCTCGGCGCCTGGTGCGCGATACCGAGGTCGTGAAGCAGAGCCACGCGCCGGCTCACCTGGAAGCGCGCGCTGATGCGTGGTTCGGGCGCGAGTCGAGTCACGCCGTCGCTCGCGTAGAGGTCCAGGCGAAACGCAGGCGTGAGCGTGACACCCGAGCCGAGATTGAGCACCCACTCGAGCCAGGTCCCGGCGACGACATCGCTGCGCGAGGAGAACAGCGCTCGCAGTGCCGCGCTGTCGTCCTCGCCGTTGACCGGAGCGCGCGGAGGTAAGCCGGCCGGCGGGCGTGGGTTGAGATCCGGCGGGAGCCGACTCGGGCGGTCGTCGTCGTCATCGTCGTCATCATCGTCGTCGAAATCGAGATCGATGTCGTAGAGTGCCGTCTCGATATCTCCGCCCAGCCGAAGCTGCGCGCGCGAGCTCACTCGATTGCTGTACACGAAGCGATTGCGTACGCGCTCCGCGCGTAGATCGAGGCCGTTGTCTTCGCCGGCGCCTGCGCGATCGAACCCGAGGGTGGTAGCGATGCGGAGCGCGCTGCGACTGTTCAAGACGCGGTCGTAGCGCAGATCGAAGCGGTGGAAGGTGACGTCGTAGATGTTCTGAATTTCACCGTCGTCGTCCTCGGCGCTCAGAAAGTCATGGGCTCCGAAACCGAACACGCTGATCGTGTCGCGCGCGCCGAGGCGGTGCTGCACTCGTCCCTGGTAGTCCCAGTATCCCACCTCCACTTCGGGCGCGACGAGCGATACGACCGCTGCCGTGTACGAATAGCGGCCAGCCAGGGTGACACTTCCGCGACCTTCGTCGAAGGGTGCCTCCACGAGAGCTCCTGCGTCGATCAGCCGAACGTTGGCTTCGCCATGAAACCGGTACTGAGGCGGCGCCGCAGCGCCTGCCACGATGCCGCCGGCGAACCTGCCGTAGCGCGCCGGATACGCGCCCGAGTAGAGGCGCACGTCTTCGACGAACGCAGGGTGAATCAACGCGGGTCCCGCTGCCACGTGGTAAAGCCCGGGCACCGCGATGTCGTCGAAGAAGTAGCCCACGTTGCCGGGCGGCGAGCCGCGTACGAAGAAGTAGGGGAGACCGGACGCGATCGGCGTGACGCCGGGCAAAATCTCGATGGCTCGAAACGGATCGCCGAACGCACCCGGCAGCTGGCGCACTTCGGTACGCGACATGCGAATGGATGAATCCGAGCGTGCGCCGGTTACGACGACTTCGACGGACTCTTCCTCTTGCGCGTTTCGTGGAGACGCGGGCGGCGCACTGTTCGAAACCCCGCGCGCGGCAGTGGGCGGTGGTTTGCTCGGCTCGGAGCTCACTGCTGTGTCGTCGTCTGGTTCCGCGGGCGCTTCGAACCGCACTTGCATGCGGATGCGCGCGCGCGTAGGCGTGCCGTTGCGCGTGGCCGGCTCGAAGCGCCAGCCCCGAGCGGCGGTCACGGCTTGGGTCGAGAAGGGCTCGTCGCCGGTTACCGCGCGCACTTCTTCGGGCTGCCCATCTCGGTCGATCAAGAGCTCGAGCACCACTTCGGCGTCGCCAAACCCTGCGCTGGGATAATCTACCTGCGTGTCGCTCAGAACTCGCGGTGGAACGATCGCGTTCGCGGCAGCGGCCTCGGCCGGGGTTTGGGCAGCGCCCTGAGCGCGGATGCGCTCGCACCAGCTGCCAATGACCGCGAAGGTAGCGAGCGCAACGCCACAACGCAGCGAGCGCGCGTGTTTCCCTTCTGCAGAGCGAACCGTTTCTAAAAAACCGAGCAGGCCCTATATTTCGTTCGCATGCGTCGCGTCTGCAAGCTCGGAGCTCTCGGCGGGCGTATGGCGCTCGCCTGGGCGGCTCTGCTGCTCTTGCTCGCCACCCGCTGCAATGCGGACGAGTACCCCCTGGATCCGACATTTTGCGACGATTGGTGCCGGGTGCTGCGCCGGGTCGACTGTGACGAAGAGCCCGAAAATTGCGTGCGTACCTGCGAAGCCAGCCTTGGCCCCGCAGCCTGTCGAGACGAGCACCGCGAGCTCTTCGCCTGCTACGAGCGGACGCCTGCCAGCGAGTTCGCGTGTGCCAGAAGCGGCTTCGACGAAGAGGCGCGACCGGCCGAGTACGTTTGCCGAAACCAGCGGGACGCGCTGGTGGGCTGCGCGTATCCCAACGTCCGCGAGTGCATCGACGTGTGTCGTTCGCTGGAAGCTCGCTATGCGCAAGATGCTGGCGAGGATCTGGCGGAGGACCGCTGTCCGTCCCGCGACCTGCCGTGTGATTCGCTGTGCTGGGTCGCCCGCGGCGAGATCGCAGTCATCAGCCGCGATGCGGGTGAACGCAGCGAGGACGCGGACAGCGCGTTCGGCCAAACGGCGTCTGTGCTCATCACGTGCGCTCTCGAGCGTGCCGAGGCATGCCGTCTCTTGCACGCCATCGACGCGGGCACGGCCGTGCCCGAGAATTGGTCGAGTGTGCTCTTGCAGTGCGCCGGCGAGCTGCGCGGGCAGCCGCCGAGCTAAGCGCTTTTCAGATACGCCGTGACGTCGTCGAGCGTTCCGCTGAATGGCCCGGCCGCTGCGATCGACAGACTCGCGAGTGCAGTCGCAAAACGGGCGGAATCGAGCACGGACTGTCCGCTCTTTCGAGCGAAGACATAGCCGGCAGTATACGTGTCGCCGGCTCCGGTGGAGTCGATCGCTCGGGGCGCGGGCCGCGCAGGTATGAAGCTCACACCGTCGGCGCTTGCCACGTACGAACCGTTCTCCGCCAGGGTCAGCAGAACTTCCCGAGCGCCGAGATCCTGCAACGCTCGGGCGGCGCGCTCGGGCTCACGCTCGCCGGTGACGACGAACGCCTCGTCGGCGTCGGCCTTCACGACCTGACAGAGCGCCAGGATGCGCTCGGCCTCGGGCCACGCTGCGGGCACGACTTCGCCGCTCCTCGACTCGCGAACGAAACCTTGAATGTCCAGTACCAGTGCTCGGGACGATCGAGCGACGTGCTCCACGAAGTCCGCGTCCATTTCCCGGTTCGTGAGTGGGCCGAGCTGCGCTATCGCCGACTTGTCCGCCGCGAGATCCGACTCATCGAAAGCATCGGCCAGGCTCTGCACGCGTTGTGTGCGCGCGCGCAGATCTTCCGTGAGTGTGTTTTCGAACTCGGTAGTCGCTCGTGAGGCAGCGACGTGAACACGGCAGCCGCCGGTGCGCAGCGGCTGTGTGAGCTCGTCGGCGTCTTCGCGCGCGAGCTTCGTGAAGACGCTCACATCGGCCCCGAGCCGCGCGTAGGCAACGCCTGCGTAGTGCACGGCGCCCCCGGGCATGCTCACGGATCGACCTGCGACGTGGATTCGATCGCGCGTGAGGTGCCCAATCAAGAAAACGCTGTCACGCGCGGCCCAGATTCCTTGCATTGGAGCTCTCGCGTTCGTCGAAATGGCCGAGATTTGCGGGCGCTCGAAGCGTGGCGCCAGGAAATGCGCTTGCCAAGGCGCTTGCCGGCGCTTATGCTCCTATCGCCACGAAACGTTACCCCGGGCGACCCGAAGCACTCGATTGAGATCGCGACGCGTCACGAAACCTTTGGCGACGCAGAGTGGCCGTGAAGTTCTATTCACGGCCCTACCTCCGATCTCGACGGCTCAATTGGATGGCAGGTTCAGTGCCTTGATAGGCGTTACTGGAGCCGCAAGCAGAGTGTGAAAATCATGGGAAATCGTCTTTACGTCGGAAATCTTGCTTTCAGTGCTGATCAGGAAACCGTTCGCGCCGCATTCGCGGAAGTGGGCGAAGTGACCGACGTGCACCTCGTTACCGATCGCTCCACGGGCCAGTCCCGCGGCTTTGCCTTCGTGACGATGGGCACGAATCAGCTGGCAGCAGAGGCGATTTCGCGGCTCGACGGAAGCACGATCGACGGTCGCGCGCTCCGCGTCAACGAAGCGGAAGAGCGCAGCGGCGGCAGCCGTGGCGGCTTCGGCGGCGGTGGCGGCGGCGGCGGCGGCGGTGGCGGCGGCGGACGCCGCAACGATCGCTCGAGCAATCGCTACTAGTCACCAGCTGGGACCGACTGCGCGGTGAGCTTGCCGCGCGCTCGGTCCGCAGGATGGCGCTCGCGCCCGGAAGCTCTGGTTCGCTAGCTTAGGCTCGAGCCGTTGAGCTTTCGGGCGCAGCAACATTTCGTGTGCAAGGGAAAACTCGCCA
>DATHEN010000695.1:0-16781 GCA_035318565.1 Polyangiaceae bacterium | reverse complement strand
CTCGTGTTCTGAAGCTTGCTCAGCAGAAGCAGCTGCCGGCATCCGGCGCATGGCAGCGACTGCTCCACTATCATGCCGGGCTGTTCGACGAGGGCAGCGAGGTCGACGGCGAGGCGTTCTTCTTGTCGCCCGCTGGCAAGGATGACGCGGCTGCCGAGCTCGCTGCGACGCTGCGAGCGTTCTTCATGCCAGCTGTGCAGGGCCGCGAAGACGCGCATGCGATCTGTCGATTTCCGGCGCGCTTCGCGTTCCTCGACGAACGCCTGGACTTGCGCCAGCACTTGCAGGTCCCTCGCTGCCCGAAGCTCTCGCGATTCATCGAACGGAACAGCGGCACGTCGCTGGCAGTGGTGTATGCCGCAAACGCCCTCGAGTACCCGGCGTCCGCGTTCGGACACACCTTCCTGTATCTGAAGCAAGCACGCCGGCCGGCCCTGGGCCTCGGCATCGACTATCAGGCGGACACCGATACGGACAATCCCTTGCTCTACGCCTTCAAAGGCTTGACCGGCCTGTTCGAAGGCCGCTTTCGCCTGCTACCCGTGGAAGAGAAGCTCCGCGAGTACGCGGACGAGCAGGATCGCGACCTCTGGATCTACGATCTGGCGCTCTCCGAGCGCGAGCTGCGCAGACTCGTGCTGCATCTCTGGGAGCTGTCGGTCACGCACTTCGACTACTTCTATCTGACGGAGAATTGTTCGTACCACGTGCTGGGTTTGATCGAGGCGGCGGCGCCACGCCTCGATCTCATCGAGCACACCAAGTTCGCGGTACTGCCCATCGACACCGTGAAGGCGTTGTTTCACAGCAAAGGCCTGGTCGAGAGGGTTCGCTACGTGCCCTCACGCTTTTCGCGCCTGCGCGCCTCCCAGCAGAGCGAGGGGCGCGCCGAGCTCGAACCGCCGGTGCCATGGCACAAGTCGCCCGAGCGCGGCCACGGCACGATGCGTTTCTTGTTCGGTGCGGGCGCGGTATCGGAGACGGAGGAAACGTTCGGCACCATCGGCTATCGCTTGGCCCTGCACGATTTGCTCGATCCACCTGCGGGACAACCCGAGCTCGCGCAGGTGCAATTCATGGATACACGCGTGCGCTACAGCCTGACCTCGCGCACCCTCACCTTGAATCATCTCACGTTCGCCGAGCTGATCGCCTTGCACCCGCTCAGCTCCTGGGAGCGCCGCCCTTCGTGGCGCGCGCGCGCCTACGGCAGCCGCTTCCGCGACGGCCGCTGCGCGAACGAGAACTGTTTTGGGCACGGAGTGAATGGGTCGTTCGGTGCCACCGTGGCGACGCTCGAAGAGGACATCACGGCGTTCGTGATGGCCGATGCGTTCGTGCTCTTCTCCGGGGGCTTCGCTGGCGTGGCGGGTTCGTTCGTGTCGACTGGAATCGGACCCCATGCCGGCGTGCGGCTGCGCATCGGAGGCCGCACCGTGGCCATGCTGAGCGGCACCTGGTCCTATCTGCCGGGCCAGCGTCTCAACAGTACGTACGAGATCAACGGGCAGCTCCGGAGCGGCCTCGGCAAGAACCTCGCCGTGGGCATCCAGAGCAGCGTTGCGCCGGCGTCGATCGAGGCCGAGTTACACTCGTACATATACTTCTGAGCTCGCGCTGAACGCTTGTCCGTTGCGAAACGTTCTCAGGCAGCGCGGAGCGGCGCGATTTGCCACGCCCTGCGTGGAAGTTGACGGCACTGCCTGCTGGTCTACCATCTCGGATTTCGCGCTCGCTTTCGTGCGCGCGGTCGCAGAGGGTTTCCATGCGTGATTGGCTGGTAAGCATCGCCGCAGCGGCGATCGTGCTTTTGACTTCGTCGCTCGGGTTCGCACAGGAGCTCGAGCGCTTCGAGCTGAACCGCTTTCAGCCCGCACCCGCGGGGGATCGTTTCTTCGGCGTGCAAGGCGGAGATCCAGCGAGCAGCGGTCCGCTGCGCGTCATGGCTCTCGGGAACTATGCTTACCGCCCGCTGGTTCTATACCGAGACGACGGCGACGAACGGGTGGGCAGCGTCGTCTCCGACCAGCTGCTCTTGCACGGCGCGGTCGCGCTGGGCCTCTTCGAGCGGCTGCTGCTCTCCGTGGACGTACCGATCGCCCTCGTGACGGACGGAGACTCTCCGGAGGCGGACGGGCTCGACATAGCCTCACCGAGCGGCTCGTCCCTGGGCGACGTCCGGCTGGGCGCGCGCGTGCGCGTCCTGGGCGAGGCCAGAGAACCGCTCGAGCTGGCGCTGGGCGGCTACGTCTGGCTGCCGACGGGCGACGAGGAAAAATTCGCGGGCGATGGCAAGGTGCGCGGGCTTCCCGCGTTAATCGCAGCTGGGGAAGTCGGACGCTTCGCCTACGCAGCCAACGCTGGGGTCATGCTGCGGCCCGAGCGTCAGTTCGCCGCGACCCAGATCGGCACTGAGCTCGTGTTCGGAGCGGCAGCCGGCGTACTGTTCGCCAAGCGCAAGCTCTTGATCGGCCCCGAGCTCTACGGCAGCACGACCTTCGACGACGCGTTCCAACGCGATACCACCAACCTCGAAGCCATACTGGGAGCCAAGCTGCGTGTGGGTCCGGTCGTGCTCGGCGCCGGCGCAGGGCCCGGCTTGACCCGTGGGCTCGGGACGCCCTCGCTGCGGGCGCTGCTGAGCGTGACAATCGCTCCGCAAGCCGCCGAAGACGAGGCCGTGAGCGACCGCGATCACGACGGCATCATCGACGAGTTCGATGCGTGTCCGACCGTACCGGGCAAAGTCAGCGTGGATCCGCAGAAAAACGGCTGCCCACCCGATCGCGACGGCGACGGCATTCTGGATAGCGACGACGCCTGCCCCAAGCTCGCGGGTGCGCCGAACGAGGACCGCTCCAAGCACGGTTGCCCGCCCGATCGCGACGGCGATGGCATTCTCGATAGCGACGACGCCTGCCCCGACGTACCGGGCCCGCGCAGCGACGATCCCAAGCTGAACGGTTGCCCCCTCGACCGCGACGGCGACGGCATCACCGACGACAAGGACGCGTGTCCCGACGTAAAGGGCGTGGCCTCGGAGGATCCGGCAAAACACGGCTGCCCCGGCGACACGGACGGCGACGGCATCACCGACGACAAAGACGCCTGCCCGAAGGAAAAGGGCGGCGCCGATGCCGATCCCGCGAAGAACGGTTGCCCGAGCATGGTGCGGGTCACCGAAAAAGAAATCGTCATCCTGCAGCAGGTGCAATTCAAGACTGCCAGCGACGCGATCTTGCCCGCCAGTGACGAGCTACTCGGTCAGGTCGCCAACGTGCTGCGCGATCACGCGGAGATCACCAAGATCGAAGTTCAAGGCCATACGGACAATCGCGGCGGTGCCGCTTACAATCGCAACCTGAGCCAGCGCCGCGCCGCCAGCGTGGTGAAGTGGCTCATCGACAAGGGCAAGATCGAGCCCGAACGGCTGGTTGCCAAGGGCTACGGCATGACCGAACCGATCGCCGGCAACGACACAGACGAAGGACGACAGCAGAATCGCCGGGTCCAGTTCAAGATTTTGGAATCGAGCTCGGCCCCCGCAACGCCGGCGGGCGCCCCTGGAGACGCACCATGATCACCACGAACTCATTCGCCCGCTCGGTCGTGCGCTCGGGCTGGCTGTTGCACGTCCTGTGCGGCATCAGCTCGGCAGGCGCACTCGGTTGCAGCGCGCACGAAGACCACGGGACAGAGCGTGGCGAAGCCGCCGGCAAGGCGGCGCAGGCCACGTGGCCGCTGGCCGGCCTCGACGGGCCGGAGACGGTCACCCTGCCCGGCACCGTCGTGAACCGCTATACCTCGCTCGCGCAGAATCTGAGCGCAGGCGCGACGAGCCTGCAGGTCACGAGCGCCGCAGCGCTGGCCGACGGCGCGGACGCGCTCGCTGCCGGCGACTTGCTGCTCGTGATGCAGATGCAAGGCGCCACCATCAACACCACCGCGAACTCGCCCGCGTGGGGTCAAGTCACCAGCGTGGGCGGCGCTGGACTCTACGAGTTCGTGGAAGTGCGCGTCGTGAACGCTGCCACCAATACAATCACCACGAGCTGCGCGATCCGGAACACCTATGCCGTCAGCGGCCAGGTGCAGGTCGTTCGTGTGCCCCAGTACACGACGCTCACGGTGGCGGCAGGCGCTTCGCTGACCGCACCGGCATGGAACGGGACGACGGGCGGCGTGCTGGCCGTGCACGCGCAGAGCACCGTCCAGCTCAACGGGGCCCTGGACGTGTCTGCGCGCGGCTTTCGCGGTGGCCTCACCGAGAACACCTCCGCGAGCTCGGCGACCGACACCGCGCTGTACGCGACGGGAGACGCCGCAGGCGGCGGTCGCAAGGGTGAAGGCATTGCGGGGCTGCTCGCGCTCTACGGGCGCGGCGCTCCGGCGAATGGCGGCGGCGGCGGCAACGCCCACAACGCGGGCGGCGGCGGCGGGGCGAACGCGCGGCGTGGAGCTGCCTGGACGGGCCAAGGCGTGTTCGATCTCAGCGTGCCGGGTGGGGCCACCGCCTGGCTGCTCGACCCGAACTACTCCGCCGCAGCGTCGGAAGGCGGTGGCCGCGGCGGGTACACGTTCTCGAGCTCGAATCGCAACGCGCTCGCGGTTGCCCCCGGTAACGCGCTCTGGGCCGGCAATCAGCGCAGGCAGCGCGGCGGCCTCGGCGGCCGTCCGCTCGACAACAACCCGGCGAGCCGACTGTTCGTGGGCGGCGGCGGCGGCGCCGGCGATGGCAACAACGGCCACTCCGCTCGCGGCGGCGTCGGCGGTGGCATCGTGATTGTGCTCGCGGGCAGCGTCACGGGCAGCGGACAGATCCGCGCAAACGGAGAAGCGGGCGCGAGCTCGAACTCCACCACCGGCGGCTCGCCGAGCGGTGACTCGCCGGGCGGCGGTGGCGGCGGGGGAACAGTGGTCGTGCGCGCGGCCACGCTGCAAGGCTTCACGGTCGAAGCCCGCGGCGGCGCGGGCGGTAGCCAGATCATCAACAACGCAGCCGAAGCAGAAGGGCCCGGCGGCGGCGGTGGAGGCGGCTACGTTGCCCTCTCCGCGAACGCCAGCGCGGACGTGCGCGGTGGGCCGGCCGGCACCACCTCCTCCACCGCGCTGACGGAGTTTCCGTCGAACGGAGCCACGCGTGGCGGCGAGGGTCTGTCGCAATTCGGCAGCGCGGTCACGGCTAGCGTGCCGTTTTGCGCCGATACCAGCGCACCGAACACGGTCATTACGACACGCCCCACCAACCCCACTTCGGACGTGACCGGCAGCTTCGTATTCGACGCGCCGGGAGATCCCAGCGCGACCTTCGAGTGCAGAATCGACGCAGGACCGTTCACCGCCTGCCCCAAGAACTTCACCACCGCACCGCTCGCGCCAGGCTCGCACACGCTTGCCGTGCGCGCCAAGGACACGGTGGGCAACGTGGACGCCACGCCCGCCACCTACACCTGGGTTATCGACACCACCGCGCCGGACACCACGATCGTCACGCGGCCGTCGAACCCGAGCAGCGACCCAACCGGCGATTTTACCTTCACGTCCAACGAGGCCGCGGCAACCTTCGAATGCAGCGTGGATGCGGCCGCGTTCAGCGCGTGCGCACGTACCTTCGCGACTTTGCCGCTCACCCCAGGAACGCACACGTTGCGCGTCCGCGCCAAAGACGCTGCCGGTAACGTGGACGCCACGCCCGCCACTTACACCTGGCAGATCACGCGCGTCACCACCGACACCGACGGCGATGGCCTGGACGACAGCACCGAAGGCACGATTGGCACGGACCCGGATGACGCCGACACGGACGACGACGGCGTTCCGGACGGCCAGGAGCCGACGCCCGGCATCGACACCGACGGTGACGGCCTCGTCAATGCGCTCGATCCGGACAGCGACAACGACGGCCTGTTCGACGGCACGGAGCTCGGGCTCGGCTGCAGCAATCCCGCAACGGACCCGACGGCGAAGGTGTGCCGGCCGGATGGCGACTCCGGCACCACGAAGACATCTCCCGTGGATGCGGACACCGACGACGGCGGCGTGCGCGACGGCGCCGAGGACACCAATGGCAACGGCGTCACCGATCCTGGCGAGATCGATCCCACCGCAGGACACGGCGCCGACGACCAGAGCGCGAAGGACAGTGACGACGACGGGCTCAGCGACGACGAGGAAACCGCCATCGGTTCGAATCCGAACGACGCAGACAGCGACGACGACGGTCTGCTCGACGGTGACGAGCCGAACCCCGGCGTCGATCACGACGGCGACGGCCTCGTCAGCGTGCTCGACGCCGACAGCGACAATGACGCGCTGTTCGATGGGACCGAAACCGGCAAGGGCTGTGCGCATCCCGCCACCAACGCCGCGCAAAAGCGCTGCCGGCCGGACGCCGACCCCGCCACCCGCACGCTACCGCTCGTGCGCGACACCGACCGCGGTGGCGTGATCGACGGCAGCGAAGACGCGAATCTGAACGGACGACTCGACGCGGGAGAAAAGAATCCCATCGCCGGCCAGGGCGCCGACGACGCCAGTGTCGTGGACAGCGACGGCGATGGACTCAGCGATCCGCTCGAAGGCACGCTGGGCTCGAGCCCGAACGACAAGGACTCCGACGACGACGGCTTGCCCGACGGCGACGAGGCCAATCCGAGCGAGGATCACGACCTCGACGGCAAGGTAGACGTGCTGGACAGCGACAGCGACGGTGACGGGCTCTTCGACGGCACGGAGAGCGGTCTCGACTGCGACGATCCTGCGATCGATACGGAGAGGAACCAGTGCCGAGCAGACGCCGACCCGACGACCACGACCGCCGTACTGGTGCCGGATACGGACGGCGGCGGCGCCAGCGACGGGGATGAAGACACCAACAAGGACGGCCGCCGGGATGCATCCGAACGCGACCCACTCGCTCCCGGCGATGACGGGACGGGGCCGGGTGACGGCGGCCTCGGCGGTAGCAGCGGCAGCGGCGGTAGCGGCGGTAGCAGCGGCAGCGCCGGTAGCAGCGGCAGCGCCGGTAGCAGCGGCAGTGGCGGCAGCGCCGGTGACGCAGGCGCGGGTGGCAGCTTCGGCGCGAACGGCGACGAGAGCGTGGTGCTCGGCGGCGGTCTCTGCGCCCACCGGCCCCCGGGAGCGCGCGCGGGCGTGTTTGGCTTGCTGCTGGCGCTGTCAGGCTTGGTCCTGGCACGCCGCACGCGCCGGCGCCGCGCCTGAAGCCGTCAGAGCGGCAGATCCGCGGCACTCACGAGCCCGGATCTGCCTGCGGGATCAGCAAGCGCGCGCCATCTCGCGCCAGGCGAGCGCCGACTTCGCGCGCGTGTCCGCGCTCCACCAAGCACACCACCGAGCCGCCGAAACCTCCGCCGGTCAGGCGAGCGCCGTACACGCGTTCATCGCGGCGCGCCCGTTCGACCAACACGTCCACCTCCGGCACCGAGACCTCGAAATCGTCGCGCATGGAGGCGTGTGATTGCTGAAATAGCCTGCCTAGCGCGCGCGCATCAGCCGACGCCAAGTATGCGCGCGCGCTGAGCACGCGCTGATTCTCAGTGAGAACGTGACGCACGCGCCTCCCCAGCGGCTCCGGCAACGCCTCGACTCTGGGCGGATTCTCTCGAGTCAGATCGCGCAGTGATCCGACGCCGAGAGCGCGCGCCGCGGCTTCGCACTCAGCGCGACGGATTCGATACCCGCCCGATGCGTGGTCGTGGCGGACGCCGGAATCGACGACCACGAGCTCGCTCGTGTCGGGCAGCGCGAAACGCGCGTACTCCAGGCTGCGCGTATCCAAGAATAGCGCGCTGCGCTCGTCCGCGATGTGACAGGCCATCGGATCCAAAATGCCGACGGGCGCGCCGACCACGTGATTCTCTCCCCACTGTGCCACGCGCACCAAGGTCAGGTCGTCGAGCGCGAGCTCGAAGAGCTCGCGTAGAGCGCGCAGCAACGCCACCGACAACGCCGCGCTCGAGGACAAACCACTCCCGGCGGGCACGTCCGACTCGATAACGGCATCGAAACCGCGGGGAGCGAGCTCGCGTTCGCGGAGGCCGGCCGTAACGCCCTGAACGTAGTCGATGAAGCCGCCCGCCCTCTGCTCGGCGCCCAGCTCGTAGCCGGCGAGCGCCTCGAGTGTCTCGCTCCAGACCTGCACCTGCATGTCGGAGCGAGCAGCGATGGCAAGCGTGGTGCGCTGCGGAATCGCGATCGGCAAAACGAAGCCGTCGTTGTAGTCCGTGTGCTCACCCAGCAGATTCACGCGCCCGGGCGCGCTCGCCACCACGTCCGGCGGACGCCCGAATCGCCCTTCGAATCGTCGAGAAAGCGCGCTGCTCATGGCGTCCAAAGACGCTCGAGCGTAGCAGGACCTAACCGCAGGCGCCTTCGAGGCTGCAGGTTCCGCGCAGACAGAATTCGCTGCGGCACGCGCTATCGCTCTCGCAGCTTCCTCCGAGCGGCTGCAGAGGCCGGCAAGTACCGCCATCGCAGCGCAGATAGGGCGCGCACACCGGATCGCTGTCCTCGAACGGGCCCGGCGCGCAGGGCTGTCCCGCTCTCGGCTTGGGCGTGCAGGTGCCGGTGAACGGCGGCTCATCGATGGCGCAATACTGTTCCGTCGGGCACTGATCCGGAACCGCGAGCGTGCAAGCCGCACCGGCTCCGACCTTGGGCGCACACTCGGCTTCGACGATTCCGTTCGCGAAGCTCAGAATCGTGCAGCTCAGGCCCGGCGCGCACAGCGGCCCATCGACGAAGCTGCAAGACTCGCCGCTTTGCGCGGCAAACAGCTCGTCTGGTGCGCTGCACTCGCCGCCGCTCCCGAGCTCGCTCGCGCCCACGCAGAAGCTGCCGTCGTCGCAAGTTTCCGGCGCCGAGCCGCCGCACGCCTGCCCTTTCTTGGCCGGCGCATAGCAGCGCTGCTGACTCGAGCATTCGAGTCCGGCTTCACACTCGCCGTCGCTTTCACACACGGCGCCCACGTCACCGGTCGCCACACATTGTCCCGGACACGTGCCCGCGGATCGGCAGAACGCGTCGCCGCTACACTCTTGACTGCTCTGACAGCCGTCACCGAGCTCGACGGTGCCGTCGAGAGCCGCGAGACACGCGCTCGAGGTCAGGGCCGTGTCGATGCCGCAGCCGGCGGCGCGCACCTCGTCCACACAGTCCGCCATGCGGCCGCCGTCGTAACGTGCCTTGCCGTCGTCGATGGCACGCTCGAGCTCCGCTACCGCTTCCGTGAGTTGCTCGCCGATCGTCGTCGTGCAGTCTTCGCCCGGCAACACCAAGTCGTACAGCGGGCCATAACAGCGTTCGAGTGCGCCACAGGCGGCATCGGCCAAAACCGTCGCAGCGTCGTCGAGCGCGATCGAGCTGTCATCGCCATCGGAGCTGCAGGCAAATCCACACGCGAATACCAGTACCGAAGCAGCAATCAGTCGGCGCATCCCTTTGGCCTCCACGTCTCGTTGGATGACGAATCCCGCAGCTCGCGGCCGTGCAACCCGTGTGCCGCTCCTGGCAAGCCGCAAGAGTCTCGCGCTTTTGCCGTGTATTGTCCTCACCACCCCCGAGCACGCGCGTGCCGTTGACACCCCACTGTGAGCGCGCGTTCCCACCGGTTCACGAGCTCGGCCCCCTGGTTCGGGGTCACGGCGCTTTGGGCGCCTCGCTCTCCCGCACGATCGCCACTTCCTCGTCCCGCTTGCGGCGACCACGACGGCCGCCATCCTGTTCCGCTGCGGCAGCGTCGGCTACTGCCGGCGCATCCACCGGCGTATCTCCTACACTGAGCTCACATTCACCGAACATCACCTGCATCTTGCCCGGTCCGGACTCGAGCTTTATCTCGAGCGACTTGGCGCGGATGACCGTGTTGTCCCGTACCGTGCCGGAGAGCTGCACGGTCTCCGCGTCGTATTCGCCGGAGAGCTCACCCTCGGAGCGCAGTTGAGTCACCTTGGCGCGACCGTGGACGGCGCCGGTAGCACTCACCGCCAGCGATGGAGACTCCACGTCTCCATCGATTCTACCGCGCACCAGGATCGGACAGTTCGAGCTCATGGAACCTTTGAAGTGGGTTCCCTCCTCGATCAAGGTCTGTTTCCCGCCGGAGTTGCTGCCAAAATCTTGCATGTGCTTTCTACCTTTTCGTGTGCGAGGCCGTCACGCCCGCGCCCTCAAAATCTTCATTCGTAACCGGCAGCCCGGTTGAAAGGAAAACGCCGTCGACTCCGGCGACTGTTCGACCGCACCCACTACCGAACCGCGCGAGCTCACGACGAGTCGACGCGGACCGACGATGCCAGGAGCTTCGCGTTCGAAGAACTTGCCGTGGATCGTGATCTCTCCGGCACCGGTGATCACGCAATCCTTGAGCACGCCCGCTTCACCGACGACGAGACTCGTCCCCGCGGCCAGCGCGATCGAGCACTTCTCGAAACGACTCTCGATTTCCACGGTGGAGCCGGCTCCGAACTCGAGCGTGGCGTTCCGGAGCACGTCGCCTGCGCCGAAGTAGCGGGTGTTCGCCGGCGGCAGAATTTTGCCGAGCAGGAGCGGTGCGATGTCTTTGTCAGTCACCCGGCGTGTGCCGTCGCCGTCGACGCTCGCGTCCACCCACTCGGCAGAGAGCGGGCTCAACTTCGCGTTCGTCATCACGACGCCCGCGACCTTCGCTCCGGTCAGCGCGGCGCCTTCCAGATCGGCGCCGTCGAAGTTGCCGTGCCGAAGATCGACGTGAGAAAGGTCCGCGCGTGCAAAGATCGCCTGGCGCGCATTGCAGCGCACGAGCGAGGCTTCGCGAAAATTCGCGCCCGGGGCACGCATATGAGCGAGCTCCGCGTCGTCCAGAATGGCCTTGCTGAGATCCGCCTCCTCGAGGTTCGCGGAGGTCAGGTCGGCGTTGCTCAAGTCGGCCGCGTGCAGCTTGGCGCCGCCCAGGTAGCACTCGATCAACTCCGCGTGTGAGAGCACCGCATTTTCCAGATTTGCGCCGCCTAGATCGCACGACTCGAGCTGCGCCCCGGTGAGGCGTGCGCCGGTGAGCACCGCGCCGGTGAGCGTGGCGCCTTCGAGCGTGACGCGATTCAAATTGGCGCCCCGCAGGCTGGCGTTCTTGAGATTGGCGGCTTCCAGATCCGCCTTGTCGAGGTTGGCCTCGCTGAGGTCTGCTCCGGCCAGATACGCTTCGCGCAAGCTGGCGTTCCTGAAGTTCGCGCCGCGCAGCTTGGCGTTCTCGAAATTCGTTCCATCCAGATCGGCGCGACCGAAATCGGCGCCCTCCAGCGCCGCTCCCGAAAGGTCCAGGCCACGCAAATCACTGCGCGCGAAGCTTTCGCCACGCTCCGCTTTTTTCAAAACCTGATCCCGAGTCAGCTCAGCCATACGGTCCCCGTCTCACAAGGGTCTGTGCTTGGAGTTGTGTGCCTGCAAGTAACGCTCGAGCTCCTCGAGCTTGCGCTCGAAGGGCAGTCGTTCGAGTAGCTCCACGCGCCTCACCTCGCCGAGGCGTGCCAGGAGCACCGTGATTTCGAGCATGGTCTCGGTGCGGTCCTGCCGGATCTGCTTCTTGTCGCTCGCCCGAGCCGCAGCGGCGCCGCGGCCTTCGTAAGCCGCATTGAGAGCGGCGAGCTGCGCCGCGAGCTCGCGGAGCTTGTTGTGCTCGGCCGTGCGATCGACGTCGGGCGGCATCTCGGAGATCTGCTTGCGGTAGCGTTGAAACCGCTCCCAGATGCGCTGGCACAAATCCAGCGGCAGCCCCGTGGCCTCTCCGATGTCGCTGGGCTTGGCCATGTAAAAAGCCGAGAGTGACGTGAGACCTGCTGCGTAGATCTTGTCGAGCGCCACCTTGCGCACGTCCGGCAGCTGCGCGAGCAGCGACTGTACGATGATCGGCTCGCGCCGATCGCCGTCTTCCTGGAGTGAGAAAGCGTCAGGCAATTGCGCGGCGAGATCTTGGTACGCGCCGATGATGAGGTCCTTGGCCGCGCTGCTCACGACTGCGCTCTCGTGCGTATCCGCGAGCTCGAGGGCGGCCAGGTAACCGTCCAGCGCCTTCGCCAGCTCCCCGAGGCCCATCTCCTGGGCGGACTTGCGCAGCGACTTCACGCCGGGCATGCACACGCGCACCCATTCACGCGACGCATCTCCGAGCTTGAGCTCGACCATGAAGTCGCGAATCGGGCGCGTCTGAGTGGCCGCGATCTGCGCGAACAGAGCTTGCGGCTCCAGCAGGTCCACGGCCAGCGCGCCGGAACCTGCCGTTCCGCTACCGGGGCGCACGATCGCATCGAACCCGCTGTCGATGTCGTCGAGCATGAGGTGAATCGGCGGTGCCTGGATCTCTTGCGCGGGAGCCGCGCCGTTGCTCGCCGGATACGGGTCAGCCACTGTTCCGAGGCTGACGGCTGCTGGCGGAAGCGGCGCCTGACCGGCGGCGCTCGCAAACGCTTCGGCCAGGCTCGCGGCTGGCGGCTCCTCGCGGCCGAGCAGCGGATCCCCACCCGGCATGCGCTGTGTGCGCGCTGACTTCCGCGCCTTGGCGGAGCTCAGCGGCGGCGGCAGCGGTTTGAGTGATCCGGCACGCGGCGAGCTGCCGAGCTCTCCCGTCGCGCGCGGTGAGCTGCCGAGCTCTCCCGTGGGGCGCGGCACACCCGCGAGATCCCCCGTCTTGCGCGCTACCGAAAACGCGGCCGGCGCCGGGCGCATCGCGCAGCCGCACTGAACGCAGAAGTGCGCGTCTGCCAGCGCTTGCGCACCACACTTGGGACAAATGTTCGGGGGCTGCGAGTTGTCCATTCGCTCGATTCGAACTCCGGCGCTGTCAGGCTTCTGTACGGCCGCCTATGCCCCGAGTTGCGTGCCGACACTCAGGCGAAGGGAGAGCGTAGCATTTTCGATTCACTGACTTAAACCCCGAAACTCCACCAGCCGCACCTTACGACGACAGCGACGCAGAGCACGCAAGTCGCGGGCGTTCTTGTGTGATTCTCACACGCACATACAGTCCAATACATCGCCCAGCCGCGCCTGCGCTCGCGCTCGCTCATGGAATCGTGAGCTCTTCGGATCCTCCGCCTTGGCAGCCGCGCAGCGTGAAACGGATGTGGCCGTCGGGCGTGGTTTGTTCGAGCGCGCTGCAGCGAAAGCGAGAAGTGCCTTGCGTACCGAAGCGGTCCTGGCTTTCGTACGTCACGTAGATCGCCGTGCGCGATTTCACGTGCAGCTCGTAGCGCATCGGATCACCCTCGATGGTGTGAAGGGTGATGATCAGGCGCGCCGGCCGGCCCTCCTCGTAAGCATGCCAGAAACACTCGCGGGCAGCGCTATTGACCCCGCTTCCGTGCGCGCTCTTCTCGCTGCCGCAATCACGGATCTCCGGGGGTAGAGCACTAGCCGGGCTGGGCGCTGGCGCGGCGCTCGGCGGGTGGGTTCTGGCGATCGGCTCGCTGCGGCAGCCGAACGAGCTCATCCAGCTCACGACGAGCAGCGCGAGCCGGCTCCGTCTCATTGCGCCGTCCTTTGGCAAGCGCTGCGGAGCTCTTGGAACAGCTCGAGGCCCATTTCGAAGGACGGCGTATGCTGCACGCCAGGATAGGTTTTCAGCTGCACGTTCAAACCGCGCTTTTTCAGCGTTTCGACGCTACGGCGCGTGTCGGCGAGGCGAATCACCGGATCCGCTTCACCGTGGAATGCGACGATCGGAGGAAAGCTACCGGCATCGGAGATTTTTGCGATCAGTTGCGGAGGCAAGACGCCGGCCAGTGGATACACCGCGCTGACCAGCTCCGGATGGAGCACGGCGAGCGAGAAGCTCAAGATGCCTCCCTGTGAAAAGCCGGTGACGATGGGCTTACCGCGTGTTCGACGCTCGCGGGTGATCGTGACGATCGCCTGCGCGAGCTTTTGCGTCGCCGTTTCCACACCGCGCGCAATGCGCGGAATGTCTCGACCGTCGCCGAACCAAAACCACGAGTAACCATCGCCGTACTCGGAAATGCCCCTCGGCAGCACGATGCGCGCCGGAACATCGAACGCATTCACGAAGCCAACGAAGCGCTCGGGCCGGTCTCCCAACCCGTGAATCGCCACGATCAATGGCAGCTCTTGTTCTTCTCGGGCACCCCCCGTGAGCAGCTCGAGGTAGGCGAGCTCGCCGGCTTGTCGGAGCTCGGGCTCGAGCCGCGACGCGGGCTGAACCGGAGCAGGCCCCTCCGAGCCCGCGACGCTGCGCGCTGGCGCCGCCTGCGCGCCCCGCATCGGCGAGTTGCCCGCGTCGCCGGGACTCGCGCTCGATGCTCTTTTACAACCCGAAACGCAGAGGATCGCGATCAGGACGAGCAGTTGGGGCCGGAAGTCACGGAATCGCATGGCTCGTCCCAAGTTGTGGCCCGCCGCGCCCGAAGACCAGTGCCAGATACCTTGAGAAAGGAGCATCCTTACAGTTGGGTCAAGTTTTGCTGGAGAGCTTGAGTTTGGCGGGCAGGGGCTTCGCCCCACTAGCAAGTATTTGGCGATCGAGGCCGAGATTTTGAGCCGCAGGCGGCGAACGTGCCAGCGTTTCACGGGTGAGCACGCGACCTATTTTTTTCGTAATGCTGCTGCTCTGCTGCTTCTCGTCGGGGGCGTGCGCACGCGAAGCGAGAGCTCGAGAGCCGCTCTCTCCTTATATAGCCTCCCCTCCGCCGATCTGGACGCCTGCGCCCTATGAGGACGCTCTGGCCTGGAGCGCAGCGGGCTACTCAAAAGACGGCGCGAACGCGAACGCGCCGGTGATGCCGGGCGAATATCAGGATCCGAGCTCCGCCCGCCGAGGCGATCGTGCACCCGTGCTTTCCGGCCGGCGTGGTGCACCGCCCAGCTACCACGAGAGCGCCCGCATTCCAGGCGGCGAGGCGTGCTTGGAGCTGCTCGATGACCTGCCCGTGAAGTACCGACGCATCGACGACAAGCGCGGTGTCGTCACGCCGGTGGAAGTCACGGGACCGGTGGCCGGCATTCGCTACCACGCCGGGGCAGGCCTGCCCTTCGTGTGCGATTGCAGATTAGCCGTAGCGCTCGCGTGGCTCGGACCCGAGCTGAAGCAACTCGGCGTGACAGACGTGCGCTACTCGGGCGTCTACGTCTACCGCTTGAGCCGCGTGGGACGCCTCAGCTTGCACGCCTACGGTCACGCCATCGATCTGCACGAGTTCAGGACGGGCGGAGAGCGGCACGTCGTGAAGGGCGACTATCGGGTGGGGCTCAGCGATCCGTGCGCGCGCTCTGCACCCCTCTTGAACCAGGTGGCCTGCCGCGTGAAGCGGCTCGCGTTGTTCAAGGAAGTACTGACTCCCGACTACAACGCCGATCATCACGATCACTTCCACCTGGGCTTGGCACCGCTCGAGCAGCCGCAGCGTGTGGCGCTAGGCGCGCGCGGGCGCCGCGTAGTACTTGCGAAGCAGCCGTAACGTGAAGCTCGGGCGCAGATAGAAGCCCCTGGGCGGCGCTTCTACGTACGCGCCGTCTTCGTCGATCCCGCGCCGGCGCACGCGCGAATGCGCCGCCTTCGGCCTCACTTGCAGGTGTTTGCCGAAGTGGCCCGTGATGCGTTCGAGCTCACCCATACCGATGCGCCCGGCGAGCTCCTCCCAATCGAAACGCAGCTCCGCCTCTTCTTCGCTGTCCGGGCTCCACAAGAGCGGCTCGCCGAAGCGTCGCCCCGCGAACGGTAGAGAAGCTTCGGCTTCGACGGGCACCCACAGCACGCGCGCCAACTTGCGACGCACGCGCGAGTGCTCCCACTCTACCTCCCCGATTTCGGTGAGCGCGATCGTGCACACGAACGTCGATTCCTTGGGTTTGCCGCGCGCATCCACGGGCAAGGTCTTGAGCTCGATGCCGAGCCCTTCGAAATCGGGCTTGGCTCGCGAGCCCGCGGTGGCTCCGAGCGCGCGCTCGAGCAGCTGGCCGACCCAGCCCTTCGCGCGCAGCTGACTCTCCGGCACGCTGACTCCAAATTGCAGCGCCAGCTCGCCGAGCGACACACCAGCTAGTGCGCGGGCGCGGGCGAGCAGCTCGAGTTCCGACCGAGGAGCGGCTTTCGGCTCGAACATGGCGCGCGCGAACCATTCCATGCTACCGAAGAGCCGTCGAGCTCTGGCTCACGCGCCCCGCCATGCCCGCCGTTTGCTCCGCACGTTGCCCGGCATCCACCCGCACGCGCCTGATCATCGTGGGCGGGGCATCGCTGCTGTGTGTGAACGCATGCCGGACTCGTAACGAGGAACGCGCCGAGCCCGGACCGCTGCTCGGTGTGGCTTCGGCGAGTGAGCTACCAAAGCCTGCGCCCGTGCAAAAGGCTGCGGAAGTGCTCGACGCGGGCAGCTCGGTTCCTGCGCGGCCCGCCGTGTATGCGAAGAGCCGCTACGTCTGGATCCGCGAACAGCCCGATGGCGACACGCAGTGGATCGGTTACCTGTGGATCGGCGGGCAAGCGGCACTGAAGTCCAGCGAGCCTCGCTCGAGCCCGGCTTGCAAGAGCTGGTACGCCGTCGAACCGCGTGGCTGGGTGTGCGTGAACGGGGAGAACGCGACGCTCGACCCGAACGATCCGACCTATCTTGCTCTCAAGAAGCACGCGCCTGACGTGAGCTCGCCTTGGCCGCACCGCTATGCCGAATCACGAGGCGCGGAACGCTATCGAGGGATCCCCACGCGCGAGCAGCAACGCGAACGCGAGTGGGACGTCGAGACGCACCTCGCAAGGCTGGCGGCGGCGCGCGCCGGCC
>DATHEN010000694.1:0-2900 GCA_035318565.1 Polyangiaceae bacterium | reverse complement strand
CACTCGGGCGTCGGGAAAACCAGCGTCGTCCACGGGCTCGCGCAGAGCATCGTAGAACAGTGGCACGAACGGCGCAGCGGCAGCGCGCGATCCCGAGACGCGCGGGTCGACGATCGCATCGTCCTGGAAATTCCGGTCGGTGAGCTGCTGGCCGGCACCGGGGTGCGCGGCGCCCTGGCCGCGCGCATCGTCGCCCTTCGCAAGGAAGTGCTGGCTAGCAGCGGACGCGTGGTGTTGTTCTTCGACGAAATTCACCAACTGTTCTCGGGTGACGCCTGCGAAGAACTCGGCTCCGAGCTCAAGCTCGCGCTCTCGCGCGGCGAGCTGCCCTGTATCGGCGCCACCACGCGCGAAGAGTACGCGAAGGTCATCGAGAGCGATCCACCGCTGGCGCGTCGCTTCAGTTTGATCGAAGTGGACGAACCCACGCGTGAGGAGGCGTACCTGATTCTGAGCGGGCTCGCGTCGCGTCTCGAAGCGCACCACGCCGTGAGTTACAGTGAGGAAGCGCTGGCGCTGACCGTGGCCTGGTCGGTGCGTTACTTGCCGGGGCGAGCGCTGCCGGACAAAGCGGTTTCGATCGTCGACTTGGCGGGCGCGCGCGCACGGCGCCGCGGCGAAACACAGGTGCTCCCCGAGAACGTCGCCGAAATCGTCGCCGAGTGTGCAGGCATGCCTATCGAGCGCCTGCTGGCGTCCGACGGCGAGCGCATGCTGCACCTCGAGGACATGCTCGCCGAGCGGGTCGTCGGCCATCGCGAATCCGTGAGCAAGATTGCGCGCATTCTGCGACGCAACGCTGCGGGCCTGGGCTCCGATCGTCCGATCGGCACCTTTCTTTTGCTCGGGCCCACGGGTGTCGGCAAGACCGAAACGGCGAAAGCCGTTGCGGAGGTCTTGTTCCACACGGACGTTGCGCTAACGCGCTACGATTTTTCCGAGTTTTCGGAGCCGCACTCGCTCGCGCGCTTGATCGGCGCTCCGCCGGGCTATGTCGGCTACGAAGCGGGCGGGCAGCTGACCGAAGCGGTTCGCAAGCGGCCTTACCAGGTGCTCTTGCTCGACGAAATCGAGAAAGCGCATCCCGACGTGCTCACCGCGTTCCTCGCGGTGTTCGATGAAGGACGCCTGACGGACGGCCGAGGGCGCACCGTCGACTTTCGCAATTGCGTGATCTTCATGACGAGCAACATCGGCGCCGACGAAGCCAAGAGTGTGCATCGACGCAAGCTCGGTTTCGGGGGTGGCGACGGCGCCGGCGCTTCAGAGCTCGAGAGCGCGATGGTCGCTGCGGCGCGCAAGGCGCTCGCACCCGAGCTCTACAATCGCATCGACGAAGTGCTGGTGTTCGCGCCGCTCGGTCGCAACGAGGTGCGCGAGATCGCGCGCCGCCTTTTGTCCCGGGTCGCGCGCGACTTGCTCAGGCAGCGCAGCGTGCGCCTGGAGATCGACGAGAGCGCGCTCGACTATTTCCTCGATGCCGGCGGCTTCGACCCGAGTCTCGGTGCTCGGCCCATGCGTCGCACCCTGGCGCGTCTGCTCGAAGCGCCGCTCGCGGAGAAGATCTTGCGCGGCGAGCTGTCGCAGGGCGACGTCGTGCTCGTGGGCGTGGAATCGGGAGCGCTCGAGTTCGACGTGCTCGATCGCGCTGCACACGCCGTGGCGTGAAGCTCACCAGGAATGATGCACGGCGTACTCCCCGCGCCGCGTATCGATACTGAGGAACGTGATGGCGCCTTCGCTGCAGGAGCCGCTGTTCAAGAACAAGCGCGAGCCATGTTCGGCGCGCGTGGCTAGATGCGTGTGGCCCGTGATGACCACGTCCGCGCTCTTCAGCTCGGCCACGTTCACGGCCCAGCGCTGGAACGCGCAGCTCGTGGCGTCGTGTGTTGCGCCGTGGCGCTTTTCATCCAGGCGCCTCAGCGCCTGATACGCGGCAGCGAGACCGAAGCGCCGGATCCACGCGCCGAGCCAGACCCCGAACTCGGAAACCCAGCGCGCGTGCTGCACGAGTCGATCGTTCTGATGGCCGTGCGTGAACAACAGGCGTACGCCGTCGGCGACGATCGCGATTTCCTCCGGTGCGCCCTCCGCGCTCGCGGCGACGAAATCGTGATTGCCGTGCACGTACGTGTAGCGGGGGCCGAGCAGGCGCCGGGCGATGTCCGGGTGCGAGTCCCGGGCGCGCCGCAGCTCCGCGCTGGGGCCCGGGAAGCGGCCGGTGAGGGTCTCCCAAATATCGCCGAGCAGCACGACCTGCTCGAAGTTCTGCTCGAGGAAACGCAAGAATCTCGAGAATTCGAGGTCATCGTGGCCGAACAAATCCGGTGCGCCGGAGGGCGCCAGGTGCAGATCGGAGATGACGGCGATTTTCATGGTTGCCTCAGCGAGCCCGCACGGCATGCGCGCGGTCCGAGCGCTGCTTGCGCCGGGACGTGCGGCACGAGCGTTGCTCAGCTGAGAAGAAAGAAGGAGGAAACACTGGCGGTACCTAGCGTAGCTATTCTAAATGTGGCGCCCGCGGGCGCCGCCCGCAAGCGGGGCTCCGTTCGCCCCGCGCGAAATTTTCGCTGCTCTGCTGCGCCTGCGGGCGCTGTCAGCGGAGCGGTGAGAATGCGGGATACCGCCGCTGCGTGTTCCAAACACAGCAGAAGCGGAGTCCGCCCCATGGCATTGGTGTCATAGGGGGAGCCCTCACGCACGCAGCACTTACGCGCACAGAAAATAGGCACGAGCTCTTGCCGAGCGCGTGCGCTATCCACTAGGTTAACGCGGCGCGTGCTTCGGCGCTGTCCGAGGCATAACCCGGGTACGACCGAGATTACTTGATGAGAATGCTTCTCAGGAGGATGGAATGCATAAGCTATCTAAATTTGCCCTTGCCCTGATGTGCGTCGCTT
>DATHEN010000693.1:0-17025 GCA_035318565.1 Polyangiaceae bacterium | reverse complement strand
GACCGAGCCGCCCTCGATGCGCGAATCCTGCGCCATCCAAAGCGCGGCGCCCGCTGCGGATTGAGTGTTGGCACCCGTGCAGATGGGAGGCGGCGGGAAGCAGTGCGAAGGCCCACACGGATAGCCGGGACAATTGTAGGGATCGGCACAGCGCGGGTAACATTCATGAAAGGCATTGCCGCTCCTCACGACGTTTCGCGAGAAGACGCCCTCTTTGCTGCGCACGCCGCGCGGAGCATACAGGCCGCCCCCGCGGGCGGCGCCCGCCACACAATCCTTGCATCCTTCGCTGGATCCGCCCGTGGCCGAGTTTCCGTACAGGCTGAGCTGAGTGGCCACGACCGTCACTGCGGCGGCTAGCCCACCACCCAAGGCGTCTCCGCCATGCACCGTGGGACCGGTGTCGTTCCCAGAGCTGCTACCGGAAGCACCGGCGGTGAGCAGATTGACGCCAATGTGCATGGCTGACAGCTCGAACACTCCCGAGCTGTCTTCGGCTTGAGCGACGCCACCACCGCGTGCCATTCCGCCGGCTGCGGCAGCTACGCCGGTTCCGCCTGCACCCGCGCGGACGATGCTCGGTCCGACGCTGCCGTTCGTCATTTTCACGCTGCCGACGACGTAAGCGCCGCCGCCCTCCACAGGTCCGCCTTGGCTGGGTCGTTCGCCGGAAGCGCTGGCGCTCCCACCGTCTCCAGCACTGAGCTGGGTGTAGGTCAGCGACGAATCGATCGCTTCGAGAGAACCGCCGACGTAAACGGCACCGCCCCGCGCTGCGCCGCCGTCAACGGGCGGCGCGCTATCGTCGCCCGCGCGTCCAGGGCCAGCCTGGGCACTGCATTCGGTAACGAGCACGTTTCGAAGCTTCAAGTTGCCGTCGGTGCGCACCGCGCCGCCGTGTGCTGCTTCGCCGGGCTCCGCGCTGACCAGGTTGCCGTTCCGCAGCGTCACATTGACGAGCTCCAAGTCCTGCGGACCATACCGGTCGATCACGCGTTCACCGGCGCAGGCTTGACGGATCAGTGTGTAGGGCTCACTGCCCACGATGCGCACGGGCTGACCGACCGTGACGTCCAGATCGCCGGCTTCGTTGTCGTCGTCCTTGCCACACACGTCGAGCACGTACTCGCCCGCCGGAAGCTCGATGACGATCACGTCCTTGGCCGGTCTGCGCGTGCGGTTCGCGGCGTCAACGGCGGCACGCAGCGAGCCGCGCACGCCGTCCTCCGTGGTGCTCACTTGCAAACGTGGCTTGTCGCACGACAGGCACGTCACGAGCGTGAGCAGTGCCATGCACGGCAGCAGCCACGCTTGGCTGCAGACTGCAAGTCGACGTCGGAACCGAGCCGCACTTGCACTCGCCGCGTCTGAATACGGCACACACCACTTCGCCATGAACGCACCTCCGCCGCGTTCGACTCTAAAGCATCGGCTCGCCGAATAGCGGGTAATGCTCTGCCAGGCACGTGTATATCGCCGGGCTGCACTTTTCGCCGAAGCCGCATTGTGCGCACGGTGCGCACGGTGCGCGCGCGTTCGCTCGCGTTCGCGCCGAGCACGACTCCAAGACACCGCGAACGCGGTGATACGCGGCTTTCGCGTTCAAGTGCCGGAGAGCTTGCCCGCGAAAGCCGCGCGGTTGCCGTGTTGGCGGGCGAAGTTCTGATGCTACGTCAACGTGCGTTCGATCCAGCAAGGAGTTTGCCGGCTGCTTCGGCGCCCGCCCGCAGGACACCACTTTCATGAGACGGCGCTGGAGTGCCGTCTCACGGACGTCCAGGTCAGAACGGCGGCCCGGACTTTTGTACGATATGCTTCTGCACATCCCTGCGGATTATTTTCGCAATCTGCTTTGGCGGTTTGCAAACAGCCCGCCACGAGTTCAAATGCTTCTCGGATTGCCAAAGCTCGAAAATATTGATCCGACTCGGATCGACCGGATCGGCCGTTATTGCAAGGTCCAGGCAGCCAGGGGCGGTTCGAGCACGAAGCACCAAATCTTTGAAGCTCTCGATCGCCTCATCTCTTCGTTTTGGAGCGACGGTAGACCATCCCGCGATGATGACTTTTTGCTCACTCATCTGACTCTCCTATGACAGTTCCATGGGGTAGCGCGCGTCGGGCTCATGCGCCCTTGACGTAGCCGAACGCCTCCACGATCTGTCCGTTCCTCACGCGCATCAGGTTCACCCCGCGCACTGAATTGTCTTCGCCTTCGGCCCACCAGAGCCGCCAGCGGATCGTCGCCCTCTCGTCGGTGACCACGACCTCCTCGATGTCGAAGTGGGTTCCCAGAGTCGTCGCGATCCGACGCCACAGCTCCAAGCAAGCTTCGCGGCCGACGTGGCGCGAACCGTTGGGAGCAGGATTGGAGTTTTCGATGACGCAGTCCGCGGCAATGAGCTCCGGGAGCAGAGCCGGATCGTGCTGCTGAAACGCCTCGTTGAACCGCCGGATGACCTCGGACGTCGTCAGGTTCGCCTGGCCCAGGTCCGCGACCGACGGTGTCTTGGCGTATGCCAGCGCCTCCACGATCCTCCCGTCGCGGACCTGGATCAGGGTCACCCCGCGCAGCGAGCTCCCTTCACCCACGCCGAAGTGGTAGCGCCAGCGGTTGATCGCCCGGTCCCCGGAAATGACCACTTCCTCCGTCTCGAAGGACCCGTTCGGGTCAGCGACCATCGCCTCCCAGAAGGCGACATTGGCCTCGTAGCCTTCGACCCGCAGCCCGTCGGGCGCCGGTTGTATCGCTTCCATGACGCAATCCGGAGCGACGAGGTCGCGTACCACAGCCGCGTCTTTGTCCTGGAATGCGGCGATGAAGCGGCGGACGACCTCCGCCGTGGCCTTGCCTTGTGCGGGGTCAGTGAACGTGAAACGATTTGCTTCGGTCATGATCGTCCCTCCATGTGTTGGGTCCCCGAAACATGGGTCATGCGCGTTTGGACGGCCTGATTCAGCGTCCGGATTTCTTTGCAGCGCATGAGCGAGCCCGATCCCCTTTCTGAAGCTTTGCGTAGCGTGCGCCTGAGTGGGGCGATCTTTCTCGACGCCGAGCTGAGCGCGCCGTGGGGGTTCGCCTCACCGCCAGCCAGCGATGGCGCTCGTCTCCTGGCGCCCTCGGCCGAACATCTGATCCTGTTTCACCTTCTCGTCGAAGGTGAAGCAACCGCGCGGATTCCCGGGCAACGCAGCGTCGCTCTCGAGGCGGGCGACATCGCCGTCCTTCCCCGCGGAGACGCTCACGAGCTCTGGAACGGCCGCGTGACCGAGCTCACCGACTCATCTGAGTTGCTGCCGAAGATCCTCGAGGGAGCGGTCGTCTCGGAGCGCGGTGGCGGCGGAGGCCGCGTCACCAAGTTCATTTGTGGCTACATCGGCTGCGAACGCCAGGCCAAGCGGCTGTTTCTCGCGGGACTACCGCCCTTGTTCAAGGTGAACATCCGCCGCGATGCATCGGGCGAGTGGATCGAAAGCACAATCCGCCACCTCGCGTCGGAGCGCGAACCGTCCCGCGCCGGACGAAGCGCGCTGCTCGCGACGCTCGCCGAGGCGCTGTTCATCGAGACACTGCGCCGGTACATGGCCGAGCTCCCGCGGCAGCGGACTGGATGGCTGGCGGCGGCGCGCGATTCGGCGGTGGGCCGCGCGCTCGGCGCGATCCACCGCGAGCCCGCTCGCACCTGGACGGTCGCGTCGCTAGCTCAACAAGCGGGGCTGTCACGTACCGTATTTGCGGAACGGTTTACCCGTCTGCTCGGCGAGGCTCCACTCACCTATGTTTTACGCTGCCGCATGCAGCTCGGTGCCCGACTGCTCGAGACCACAGATGACACCGTGCTTCAAGTTGCGCTGAACGCCGGTTACGAATCCGAGGCCGCCTTCAACCGTGCGTTCAAGCGCGAGTTCGAGCTCCCGCCTGCGCGCTATCGGAGTCAGCGGCGAACGGGAGAGTAAGGTCACCGTCATCATTCGCGCCAGACACTCCGAGCTCAGGACAAGGCGGGAGTGCGCGCTATGCTAGTCAGGGCGGGAACGAACGACGGAATGACGCTGAGCTGCACGCGATTTCTGCCCGCGTGCTTCGATTCGTACAGCGCAGCGTCCGCGGCCTCCACGAGTGCGCGCGGATTGGGCGCATCTATCGAAAACTCCGCGACCCCAAAGGACGCGGTGATGCCTGCCATCGCGCCCGACGCGAAGCGTTGCTCGATGCGCTGGCGCACCCGCTCAGCGAGCTGCATCGCGTCTTTCGCTGTCGTCTCGCGCAGCAGGATACAAAACTCCTCGCCGCCATAGCGATACGCCGTGTCGGTCGTGCGCACGCAGCCCGAGATGACATCGCTCACCTCTTGCAGGGCGGTGTCCGCTTGCGGATGTCCGTGCGAGTCATTGAAGGCCTTGAAATGGTCGACGTCCAGCATCACGAAAGCCAGCGGGCGGCCGTAGCGCACGCTGCGTTTGCATTCGGCGTCGAGGTCTTCATCGAGGCGCCGGCGATTCAAGAGCCGGGTCAGAGGATCCAGCTGGCTTCGCTGCTCGGTGAGCTCATGCAGGCGAGCGGATTCGATGGCGGTGGCCGCGTGCGTGGCGAGCATCTCGAGGACCTCGATCGCCTCGCGCGTCGCCTCGCGCGCTTCCGCGCAACGGGCCTCGAGCGCGCCCACGACGCGCGCCCCCACGATGAGCGGGATCGCGATCGCGCGAATCGGTCCTATCTTGAGCTCGCTGAAGCGCACCTGACCCTCGGCGCCCTCGAACGTGATGCGGCCCGACTTGGCAGCGCGGCCCGCGAGTCCCTGTCCGACCTCGAGCCCGGTATCCGCCCCTGCAGCGGCCATGCTCTGCTCGCTGTTGACGAGCCGCTTCTGCTCGTCATCCATGAGCCACACGATGACACGCTCGTAGCCGCCCACGGCCTTGGTGCTCTCGCGCACGGCACCCATGACGTATTTGAGATTGAGGCTCTCTGAAAATTCGCGACTCGCCTCGAGGATCAGGCGCAGGCGGATCGAATGCCCGCTGAGCGCCTCATCGCGGGATGCAGCAGACGCGCGCGCCGCGGCGAGCGCGCGCACCATTTCGTTGAGACCATGCCCGAGCTCGGCCAGCTCGCGCGGCCCCGCGGGGTCGACGGTCGCCTCCAGTTGCCCGTCACGAACGCGACCAATATGACGCAGCAACGCGGCGACAGGGCCCACGATGGAATCGCGCAGCGCACGATGCTGGCGGACGGCCAGGAAGAGCACCGCGACGAATACCAGCAGGTCGAGCGAGACACGCAGCGCGATCACTCCCTGTTCACGCTTCGAGAGGACTTCGTTGCGCTGTTGGAGAGCCTTCTCGAAGGCGGTGCGCTCGCGCCTGTATGCTTCGAAAAGTATTCTGCCGTCCGACAGCGATGAAGCGATCGTGCCCGGTCGCGGGTCCGCGTCCGCTATAGCTTTGGCCCAGCGCTCGCGCCACCTCTCCTGGGCGAGGCGCGTGCCAACCATGGCCCCGGCGAGGTCAGGCACATCGCCGATGTAGCCGGTGAGGTCTTTGTTGGCGCGCGCAAGCGCGCGCTCCGCGCGGACATAGGGCTCGAGGAAGCCGGCATCTCGTGTCAGCAGGTACGCGCGCAGACCATTTTGCTCATCGAGCATCGCTGCGTGAGCCGCACTTTCGGCGCTAACGGCCAGCCGGCTGCGCTCGAACTCGGGCGTCAGCCAGGCCCAGGCGACGCCATATGCCAGCGCAGTGAGCAGGAATGCCCCGGCAACGAGCGCGCCAAAAAGCTTAAATGCCCCGCTGAGCTGCTGAGCCAGTGAACGAGCTTGCAGGGGGGCGCTCATGACGATTCTACGGCCAGAGCGGTAGGATCGTTAGCGCTCGACCGATAGAGCCGTCAGTAGTCTGGCTGAGCGTTGGCGCTGGACTTGTCGGCCTTGGGGCGCTCGGCGATCAGGCACTCCGTGGTCAGCATGAGACCCGCGACGCTGGCCGCGTTCTGAAGTGCGGTACGGACGACCTTGACCGGATCGATCACGCCCATAGACACGAGATCTCCATACTCGCCGCTCGCCGCGTTGAAGCCGAAGTTGCCGCTGCCATCCTTGGCCTTTTGCACGACAATCGAGGCTTCCTCGCCTGCGTTCGTCGCTATCTGGCGCAGTGGCTCTTCGATCGCGCGACGAATGATCTGCACGCCCACTTGCTGCTCGTCATTCAACTTTAGTCCGTCGAGGGCGGTTTGCGCGCGAAGCAGTGCAACACCGCCGCCGGGAACGATGCCTTCTTCGACCGCGGCACGGGTCGCGTTGAGGGCGTCCTCGACACGCGCTTTCTTTTCTTTCATCTCGGTTTCGGTTGCCGCGCCGACCTTGATTACCGCGACGCCACCGACGAGCTTGGCAAGGCGCTCCTGAAGCTTTTCACGGTCGTAGTCGCTGGTCGTGCTCTCGATCTGATTGCGGATTTCTTGCTGGCGGGCCTTGATCTCTTCCTTCTTGCCTGCGCCTCCGATGACCGTCGTGGTGTCCTTGTCGATCTTGACGGTCCGGGCGCGGCCGAGGTCCGTGAGGGTCACGTTCTCGAGTTTCAGGCCGAGCTCTTCCGCAATCACCTGACCACCGGTCAGCGTGGCAACGTCTTTCAGCATCTCCTTGCGCCGATCGCCGAAGCCCGGTGACTTGACGGCGGCGCACGTCAGCGTGCCGCGAAGCTTGTTGACTACGAGCGTGGCGAGCGCTTCACCTTCCAGGTCCTCCGCGAGGATGAGCAGTGGCTTTTGCGCACGTGCAATCGCCTCGAGTACCGGCAGAAGATCCTTCATATTGCTGATCTTCTTCTCGGATAAAAGGATGTACGGATCCTCGAGAATCACCTCCATGCGCTCGGGGTCGGTGACGAAGTATGGCGACAGGTAGCCACGGTCGAACTGCATGCCTTCGACGACGTCGAGGCTGGTTTCGGCGGTCTTGGCCTCCTCGACCGTGATCACGCCTTCTTTGCCCACTTTTCCCATGGCCTCGCTGAGCAGCTGGCCAATCGCGAGGTCGCCATTGGCGCTGATGGTACCGACCTGGGCTATTTCGCTCGGATCCTTGGTTGATTTGGCATCCTTCTTGAGCGCTGCGACGACTACTTCGACCGCCTTTTCGATGCCGCGCTTGATCTCCATCGGATTGTGCCCGGCGGCCACGAGCTTGGAACCCTCGCGGTAGATGGCCTGCGCCAGCAGGGTTGCCGTGGTGGTGCCATCACCGGCGACGTCGCTCGTCTTGCTCGCGACCTCGCGCACCATCTGCGCGCCCATGTTCTCGAAGCGATTCTCGAGCTCAATCTCCTTGGCCACCGTGACGCCGTCCTTGGTGATCGTCGGCGCGCCATAACTCTTCTCGAGGACGACGTTTCTCCCCTTGGGTCCGAGTGTCAGTTTGACGACATCGGCGAGCGCGTTAACGCCTGCGAGGATCAGCCCCCGAGCATTTTCCGTGTAAACGATTTCTTTGGCTGACATTGGGTAAACCTCACGCTCGACGCGTTTTGAACTCTTGGTGAAGAACGTTGCATGGTGACGCGCCCCCGCACTCCACTAAACCTCGATCACGCCGAGGATGTCATCTTCACGAATGATCAGTCGCTCTTCGCCATCGATCTGCACTTCAGTCCCTTGGTACTTGCCGAACAACACGCGATCGCCAACACGCACGTCCGGTTTGCGCGTCGTTCCATCCTCTTGAATCTTGCCGTTGCCGATGGCCACGATTTCACCCCTGATCGGCTTCTCTTTGGCAGAATCGGGGATGATTATGCCGCCTGCGCTGGTCTGCTCTTCCTTTTCGCGCTTGATGAGCACGCGATCCTGAAGCGGTCGAACCTGTATCATGGCAAACTCCTACTGAATTGGGCGGGGAACGCCCTTAGGTGCGCGAGGGTCCGCGGGCGCGACCCCCAAAGCACGGAAACGCGGTCACGCGGCATCGCCGTACGCGCTCCCTCACCGTACGGGCAGCGTTATAACTTAAGCACTGATGCAGAATGGTCAACGACGGGACTCTGAATCCCGTCACCATCCGCACCACGAGAGTCATGAACGACTTCAGCTGCTTTTCCCGGCCGCACTCGAGACTACCTGGTGCGCCTCACTGCCGGTCGCGCTGGTGGCGGGGTTGATCAAATCGTGGGCTTCGGAACGCAGCTCGGCAGCGGCTGCACGAGCGGTCACGGCGTGTGCGGCATCAGCCGGCTGGGCCCGGAACCCTTTGGATGTCCTATCCCCCGCCGACTTGGGTGAGGATGCGCAGGATGAGTTCCGTCCGAACCGGCTTGACGAGGTGATCGTCGAACCCCGCTTCGTGGGATCGCGCGCGATCCTCGTCCTGCCCGTATCCGCTCATTGCGATGAGAACGACTCGCCGCTGCAGCTGCGTGCGTAGGCGACGCGCCACCTCGTAGCCATCGATTCCCGGAAGCCCGATGTCCACGAATGCGACGTCGGGGGAAAAGCGCCGTGCGACATCAAGAGCTTCGAGGCCGTCGTTCGCAAACGCGGTCTGGTGCCCGCATGCGGCTAGCCACGCGGCGAGCATCTCGGTCATGTCCGTGTTGTCGTCGACGAGGAGAACGCGAAGCATCGCGCTTGGACGCGCCGCCACCGCAGCCGGGGCACTGGGTTTTCCTTCTTCGACTGGGTCGACGAGGGGGAGGCGCACCAACACGGCGCAACCGGTCGCGGATTCGCCCCCCATGATGCTGACGCTGCCACCGTGGAGCTCTACGACGCCCTTCACGAGGGCAAGGCCGAGACCGAGACCTCCATCGGTGCGATGGAGGGACATCTCGGCTTGCACGAATGGCTCGAAAATGCGCGGCAAGAGCTCCGGCGGGATCCCGCAGCCGTCATCCTCGACTCGGATTAGCGCGTGCGCGTCCGAGGTTCGAGATGCCGTGATGGAGACGTGTCCGCCCGCTGGCGTGTACCTGATGGCGTTGCCTAGGAGGTTGACCAGCACTTGTTCCAGGCGCACCGGGTCGCCGTCCAGCGACAGCGGCACGGCAGAGATGTTCGTCGACAGGCGATGACCCTTCTGGGCCGCCGCGTGCTCGGAGGCAGCGCGCGCCCTGTCAATGACGTCCCGGAGCTCGAGCCTCTGCTTCTGCAAAGTGAGCTTGCCCGTGCTCACGCGCGAGACGTCGAGCAAATCGTCCACCAGTCGCGTCAGTGTCGTGAGCTGATGCGTGATGATCTCCTGCGAGCGGGCATGATTCGGATTCGCGAGGGTGTGGCTATGTGCGGCGTGGATGGCGGCGAGAGGATTCCGGAGTTCGTGCCCGAGCACTGCGAGGAATTGATCCTTGCGCCGCGATGCCGCCGCGAGCTCCGCCACGAGCTCCTCTCGCGCGAGCGCTGCTCGATCGAGCTCCGCCACATAGCGCGCGTTCTGGAGGGCCACTGAGGCCTGGTTCGTGGCAACGCGCAGCAACGCGCAATCGAGCTCGCTCGGAAAACTCGACCGCGTGGCGGCAACGATCACCGCCCCCGGATCGCCTTCTGAAAAGTCGATCGGCTGAAGGAGCACATTCATCTCCGTGCCAAAGACATCGAGACGAGACGCTGGGGGGCCCTGCCGGATGACGGGCGCGACGAGCTCCCGTATTGCGTCCGCGTCGTGCCGACGATCCCCGGCAACGCGCACGGAAGCGTGCGCGCCGTCCGAATCGGGGACGTGCACGTAGACGAGCTCAGCCTCTAGTGTGCGAAAGATTGCGTCCGCGAGGCTCTCGCTCGTGTGCTTCACGTCCGTCCGCCGCCAGAGGGCCGGCAACATGGCTAACGCGAAGAGGTCTCTAATGCAGCGACGAAGCTCGATGACGGTGAGCGATTCCATCCTGCGTCACCGTCTTCAGGACGCGCGTGCCGCCCCCCGCTTTTCCGCGATCTCGCGCAGAAGTTCATCCGGCGGGACGAAGAACGGGTTTTCGTGAACCAGGCCCCCCACTATTGCCACGGGGTGCGTCCGGAGGATGTCCATGACGACGTCGGCGCCAAACTTCGATATGTCGTAGGTGCAGATCACGGGGTCTTTGTACTTCGGCAGAACGTAGTTCAACCGCGTCTCGTACTCGACCAGGTTCTCGACCCCCGGTTTGTCGAGCAGCGCCCACTCCATGTTCGCCACTAGCCGCGTGAGGGGCGTCCCGCGCGCTGCGCCGTCCTGCAAGACCTCTTCGATCAACGCGAGCATCGCGTGTTGATCGAAGATCTCTTCGCGGAGGTAAGCCTGCTCCCACGCGCGCACCTCCAGCCGGCCCTCGCGCTCCAGGGCATCGACGGCGATTCCGCAGCTCGTGAGCTGGACGCGGTGATCCTGAACACGCGCCGGATCCACGATATGGAAGCCGCGCTCACCCTGCTCCAGACCTTCCCGGACGAAAGGCATGAGAAATTCGTACTGCTCTTCCTGCGAGCTGAAGAACGCACAAAGATGGCGGTGCCGGCCGAGCGCTTCGCTCGCGAGCTGAAATGGCTGAGGCATGGGGACAGGTTACTCGAGAGAGCGTCACCGCGCCAGCGCGGGTCGGCCCAGCGGCGTGCCGCTCAGGAGGGTCGCGCTGGCGGCACGCCCTCTGCTGCGGCGTTTTGGTCGTTTCTCGAACAGCTCCATCTGAGTGCCGTCGTCGTAGCGATGACGTAGCAGCCTGCTTTGCCAGGTCGCGTGCTGGGGCACGAGCAGGCGAGCAGGCGGGTCGGTGGGCTCGCCGAAATGGTTGAGGAAGCGGTTGAGCTCTTGAGCTCTTGAGCTCTTGAGCGGAGACGAGAGCGAGCAGGCGTATGCGACGGCCCCAGTTGCGGCAAGGTGCTGCTCGTCGCCTTTGAGCTCGCGCGGAACTCAGCGCTTAGTTTTCTCAGCCTGTTCACTATCCTCGAGTCTCTGCTGACGCATGATCCCAAACCTTCAGATCCCGCGGACTCGCTCACGCGACAGGTAGTGAAGAAGATGATTCTTATCGGGCGGCGATCGCCAAATCCTCCGCCCTATAGTGACTATTCGACGGAGCCTCCGACTGACACCGTGTGGAAGAAACTGTATGGCGTTCGGAGCTCCATAGCTCACGGATCGGATCGTTCAGCTCATCAACGAAGGTCACTATTCGCCGCACGAGGCGAACGGCTGACTCTCGGTGCTGCGCGTGATCGATGGCACGGCGACGCGGGATTTGTCGTTGCCCAAGTCGTTCACCGAAGGCGTGCGTGACTTCGACACGTCGGAGCACGTCATGTACACCGAAGAGGCTCCGAACGCGCTCGCGCCGGAGATGCTCCCGGTGTTCTGGGCGGCGCTGCGCGAATCATTCCCGCGCCGGCGTCACGAGCTGTGTCTCGGCGTGCCAGCGGAGCACCTCGAGCACTTCCTCCGGAAGCGCTCAACGACCGCATCAAAAGGTCCTGGTCAGTGCGCAGGCTGAGGATAGAGACAGATGCGTGCTCGCATTTGGCAAGGTCATTCCGGTCTTGACGGACGCCGACCTAACTCAGCTTCGCGATCGCGTGCGCAACGTAAGCGGCCAGCCCGCCAGCGTACCCGAAACCCCAGGGCAGATTCAGACTCCTGAACCGGGACCATTTGGAAACTGCGCGATTCGCAAAAACGCGCCTAGGTTCCTCCGCCGGCGAAGTAGCTGGGCGTGATCGTTTCAGTGTTGGTATCGACTTCCGCTGCCGCTGGTGAATGAGTGCCCCGCGCGGCGCCCTGGAGGAATGATTGGGTGACGAGACTTGACCCAACGATCCGCATCGCGGATACGAGCGGCTGACTCGAGTCTTGGGGCGGACGGAAGGGACCACAACATGTTGGCAAAAGAGCAGGCACCGAGCGCGCGGCGTCAAACGAGCTGGGTGAAACGCGAGCTGTTCATGGTGGCGGCGTCATTGACTCTGTTCAACGCCTGCGAGCCGCCCAAGGGCTGTCCCACCTCTACCGGCTACGTTGGCGACGAGCTGTGCATTGCAGCGCCCGAGGCCGGACAGGGCATTCAATTGCACGTCGGACCCAGCGTCTACGACGCGGCGCACATCGCGCCATTTCTGCAGCCAGCGCAGACCGAAAATGTGCAGTGCTACTTCGGCAAAAGTCCGAATACCGAGCCGATGTACTACTTCGAGCAGGAGATCCGGATGCGTCCCGGAACGCATCACCTGATCATGACGATCCTGAATGAGGACGTTCCCGACGGCTGGGGCGCTTGCAAAGATCCGTTCGGGTTCGGTTCAGGCCAAGGCGGTATTCCTGGCAGTCAGACCACGGTGCGGAGCATCCCCGGTACGGAGCAGGTCGCTCCCGAGAATCGCAACTTGGCGCGCCTGCTGCCGGCGCGTGCGCAGATTCAGTACCAGCTGCACTACTACAACTTCTCGGACAAGCCGATCATGCGCGAGGTCTGGGTCAATCTGCACGAGAAGGATCCGAGCCAAGCCACGCAGCCCCTCAAAGGCATCGGGCTAATCGGCGGCCTCGATCTGGCGGTACCGGCGCAGAGCCGCGGCGTGTATCGTTACGGTTGCACCGTCAACGGCACCGGTCGCGTGTACGACTTGTTCGGCCACTACCACGCCCACACGGAGCGCTTCAGCATCTGGCGGATACGCAACGGCCAGTCGCTGCACCTCTACGATTCCTTCGATTGGGTCCACCCGGCGAACTTGACCTACGACAGTGTCAACACGAACTGGACGGCGGATCGCGTGAACAGGGTGCCGGGCGGCTACAGCGGGATCGTGGACGTGTTTCCGGGTGACCGCTTCGAATGGGAATGCGAGATCAACAACGTCACGAGTGGGATCTTGCGCTTCGCGAACGAAGTCTATACGGCCGAGATGTGCATCACCTTCGGCTCGTTCGTACCTTCGACGCCGACCGGCAGCGGCTTGTCGTGCATCGGCGGCCGCATCCGCTGAGCGCTCAGTTCTTGGCGTAGGCGCGTTCGGGCCAAAGCCGTCAACGCTCGTTTCCGACGTGCAGTCGCGATATGCTTTCCTGAATGCGAGCGAGCGCGCTGTGGCTAGTCTTCACGACGAGTTTGTTCAGCACTCACGCTGGTGCCCAGCAGCCTTCACCCGCGCCCTACCCAAGCCCGCAACCGGCTTATCCACCGCCCTACGCGTACCCGCCGGCAGGTTACCCGCCGCCCGCATATCAGCGCTGGCCCATGCCAGACGAGCTACCGTATCGCGAGGGTGCTCCAATCCCCGTCGGTTATCACCGTGAAGAGCGGCCTCGCACCGGGCTGGTCACCGCTGGCTGGATTGTTACGGCGATTCCTTACGGGGTAGGCCTGGCTGCGGCTGCCGGCTCCGAGTTTCGTAATCAGGGCGGCTGGCTCGCGGTCCCCTTCGCCGGACCTTGGCTCACGATGGGGCGGCGTGACTACTCGTGCGGCGATTCCAACCAAGACGACGACGGAAGCGAAGGGCTGAACTGCGCCGGTGAAGTCTTCCTGATCCTGGGACTGATTTTCGACGGCGTGATGCAAGCAGCCGGAGGCACGCTGCTCCTCATCGGCTACACGAGCCCGAAGACGCTCCTCGTTCGAGACGAAGCGAAGCTCCGTCTTCGTCCCATGCACATCGGTTCCGGGCACGGGCTCGGTGTCGACGGTTCGTTCTGAGCGCGCGTCGCCGTTTGCTGCGCTGCTGTGACCATTCATCACAAGTCGCGTGTGCTGCGAGAGTTGCGCGGAAACGTGCCTACCCTGCCGCATACGCGATGATGTATCGAAAGCTGGACCGCTGAAGCAGCGTCGGTTGCTCGCGCGGGGGGGGGTTGCTCATTCCAGACGATCGATAATGGAAAACCGCCATTTCATGCGCGATCGTCCGGACAGCGCGACCCCCCCGCTTACCGCAAGGACCTTCGCGGCGTGAAGCGCGGGGATGCCGGTGTCCCCCTCGACACCGCGCATCGTTTCCGTCACTTCGCCGGCAACGCGAGCTTTACGAGCGCACCCAGAATCCTCCGACACTGCGCTTCAAAGGCCGGCTCGAGCGCAGTGACGTATTCGTGCACCTGAGCCGCTTGCAGCGCGGAGTAGCTCTCACCCATCTCGCGGAGCGCCACGCCGTACGCATTCGTGCGATGCCCTCCGCGCGAATACATGCCTTCACCGAGGTTGAGAATTACTGAGGAGCTCGACCTCCGGAGCTGCTTCGCCAGATCACCGTCCTAGCGGGCAATCTGTGCAATCAAGGGACGCACTGCCTTGAGCCAATCGAGAGCGATAGGATAGATCCGCAACATGACGTTCTGCCTTTCTTGCGCCGGCTGGCGCGATTTAGGCGGTCCCAACGGCTCTCGCGTCGCAGGCCGGGTCAAGGGCGCCGCAGGCGCCGCGCGGAGCGCGGAGCGCGCACGAAGCCCCTTGAAGCGGCCGAGCACGAGTGCAAAATCAAAAAGATCGAGCGACAGGTTCGATCGCCGTCCGCCCGCGAAATTCCGACCCACTGCCGCCCGCGTCGCCCCGCGCTAACCCCCCAAAATCAAGCCGCGCGAAGTATCAACCTTCCGTCCCAGGGCTGCGGCGCCTCCCCGGCCTCCGTCCCCGCGTTCGCGTCGCGTTCGCCCCCCGGTTGCACCTTTGCACCCTCGCCTACACGCGTTCGCGTTCGCGTTCGCCTTGCGCCTCCGCACGAAATCACACAAACCCCCGCACGTCCTCCCAACAGACCCGTTCGCAAAGTACAGCTAACGCTGTCGATCCTTCAAACTTCGACGACCACACCGCGCACCGTCCCTGCCACCTCGCCGGCAGACTGCGCGATCCATCCAAATCGGATAGGCCGCACTCATGGCGCACGTCGGGACGTGGACCACGCCGTCGTGCTACTAAAGCTTGGACCACCGTGAGCGACGAGATCCCGGACAGCGAGATCGCGCGGCGTATCCGCGGCGGTGAGACCGCCGGGCGCGCGGCAGAGGACACGCTGTGCAAGCGCTTCGCACCGCGCATCCGGCTCTACGGGCTGCGCCACCTGGGCGTCGAGGCGGCCGCGGCGGACCTGGTGCAGGTCGTGCTGATGCGGGTGCTCGAGGCGCTGCGGGCGGGATGCGTTGAAAACACCGAGAATCTGGCCGCGTATGTGCACGGCACCTGCCGCTACGCCACCCTGGATCTACGGCGGACCGAGAAGCGGCAGCGCGCGATCGAGGCGTCTGCCGTCGTCCTGGCCGAGGTAGCCCTGCCCCCTTCCACCAGCGCCCGTGACTTCGTGCGCCTGTTCGGCTGCCTTCAGAGCTTGCCGGAGCGCGATAACCAGATCGTGCGGATGAGCTTCATGGAGGAGCGCAGTGCAGATGAGATCGCGCAACGGATGAGCCTCAGCGCCGGCAACGTGCGGGTGATCCGGCATCGCGCAATCGCCCGGCTTCACCTTTGCATCGAGGGAGGAGCTGGCTTATGAGCTGTCCGTCACTCGAAGCCTGGAGCGCCTGGCTGCTCGGCGAGGCCGCGCCCGACGCCGAGGAGGAGCTTACGGGCCATCTGTTCGAGTGCGCCGCGTGCACGAGCCGGGTGGAACGCGTCGAGCGGTTGGTGAACGAGCTGCGCAGAATGCTGCCGCCGCTACTCACCCCCGAGCGCCGCAAGAAGCTCGAGACGGAGCTCGGGAGGGAAGCCCTGGCGATCGTGAACGTATCCCCCGGCGAGCGCGCGACGATCGAGCTCGGCACCGATAAGCCCATCGGCTTTTGGGTGATGCGGGCGGACGTGCAGAGCGCCGAACGGCTCGACTGCGAGTTCTTGACGCCGGACGGGGGGCCGTTTGCAACCTTCAGGGATGTCCCGTTCGATGCGGAGCGCGGCGAGCTGGTCCTGTGCTGCCAGCTGCACTACCAGGCGCTCGGCGCCGACGAAGAAATGCGGGTGCGGGTCAGCTCCGTCGGGGCGGCGGGCTCACGCCCGATCGCCGAGTATCGACTGAATCACATCTTTCACGTGTAACGCCCGCGGCCCGACCTCCACATTGGGAGAGGAGGACGCATGCCCATCACCAATTCGGAATCGAACACCCGCATCGACGAGATTGCCGACAGAATTTACCGCATTAGCACCCCGGTTCCGCCCGGACCCGCAATGCCTCCCGGGTTCAGCTTCAACCAGTTCTTGATCGTGGACGACGCGCCCCTCCTGTTCCACACCGGGTTCGAGCGCTTGTTCCCGCTGGTGCGGGAAGCGGTGGCCGCAGTGCTCCCGCCCGAACGCCTCCGCTTCGTCGGATTCTCTCACGCGGAGCCCGACGAGAACGGCTCGCTCGCACAGTGGCTGGCGACGGCACCGGGCGCGCAGCCCGTGTGCAGCCGGATCGCAGCGATGGTCGCCGACGGGGACCTGGGCGGCGGCCGGCCGGTGCAGGCGTTGGGCGACGGGGAAACGCTCGTGCTCGGGCGCAGCAGCGTGCGCTGGTTCGACGCTCCGCACGTTCCGCACGGTTGGGACTGCGGTTTCCTCGGCGAGATCACGACGCGTACCCTGCTCTGCGGCGACCTGTTCACGCAGCCGGGCGCCGAGCTGCCGCCGGTCACCGAGTCGGAGATCCTCGGGCCGAGCGAAGCGATGCGCGAGATGATGGACTACTTCGCACACGGCCCGAACACGCGGAACACGCTCGAGCGCCTCGCGGCCTTCGAGCCCAGACTCCTTGCGTGCATGCACGGAAGCTCATTCCGCGGCGACGGCGCCGCGCAGCTTCGAGCGCTCGCCGCAGCACTCGCTGGCTAACGCGGCTCCTCGCTCGATCCGACCGGAGCGCACGCCACGGTTCGAGTTCGTGCGACTCCTCCGGCGGCGCGTCTACTGGCGCGCCTGCTCGCGGAAATAACGGAGCGCGTTGTTATCACGCTAGTACGTCGAAGAGCTTCACGCGTGCACCACTCATCAGTTACGCTGATGGGGCTCGGCATGCGATGTACGAGTCGTACCTACTCGTGGTGTGCAGCGGTGCACGCGCTTCTCGGTGCCGCTTTGCTCGTAGCGTGCGGCCGAGACAAC
>DATHEN010000692.1:0-2760 GCA_035318565.1 Polyangiaceae bacterium | reverse complement strand
GAGCCCGAGCCCGAGCCCGAGCCCGAAAGCCAGTGGATCCAACGGCTGGAAATCGTCGGTCTCGTCGCGTTCGGCGCAGCCTTCCTCTACTTCGTTCGACGAAAAATAGACTGGCTCTTTTACCTGTACTTGGACGTTCCGCTGCTCGTCGCTCTCGCCTGGACCGGCGTGCACGTTCTTCGTGGAACCCGGCGAGCGGCATTCTCAGCGCGCCTGCGCGCCGCGTGCGAATACGTCGCGGCCACCGCGCTGATTGCGCTGCTTCTTTGCCTCGCCTACTTCGGCGGGGCCGGCACGCTCCGCTACGTGCGCGAGATGGCGCTGCTGATCGGCGTGATGATCTACGATCATGCGGTTTTGCCGGTCGGGCAGCGCGGCTTGTACGACGGCTTCAACGAGTACTACTGGATGCAGTTGCCATGGCTCTTCACGGCGCTGTTCGTCGTATGGGCCGTGCTGGGTGCGCGCGGTCGCGGTGCGGGCGCGTTCGGAGCACGCTGGCCGTCACAGCGCGCGCTGGCGACGGGTTCGTTCGTCTTTGCAACTCTGGCAGTGTTCGTCTTTTACCAGTACGGAACGGAAGTGCACCTGCTCAGCGGCGTGCTCAGCGCCGGGCCTTGCTTGTTCGTGTTGCTGTTTCAAATGCGGCGCGTGACGGAGCAGCTGGCGACGGCCAACGGCGCAGAGGGCATTGCGAGGAGGCTCCGGCCGGGGTTCGCCGCTGCGGTCGCGCTCTGGTTGTCCACCCTCGTGTATTTGCCACGGCTGAACTCCTCGAGCTGGGGAGCGATGGACTGGACGGTATCGAGCACGGCTCCGGGTCGAAAGAGCAGCGACAACCGCCTCGAACACCTGCGCTTCCGCGAGCCCGGTGCACCCGGAGTCACCGAGCTATCGGCAGAGCTTCCCGCTGACGAGTGGGATCGCGTGATGAACGACGCCTCGATGTTCGTGGATGAAATCGCGCAAGACGACGAAGAGATTCTGGTCTTGAGTGCGGACGAGATCATTCCGTTTCACTCGTTCACGCGCCACGTAGGCGGGCGTTATCGCCTGGCGTTCTTTTGGCTCCGGATCGGGCTCCTGGATCGAGCCGGCTTCGATCGTCTGGTGCCCCGAGCAGTGCTCCAGAAGCTGCTCGCGAAGCCGCCGCGCATCGTGGTCTCCTCCTACGGCGATCTGCCGCTCCTGGTGGGTCACATTCCCGAGCTCGAAGCGCTCATGGCGCGGTATCGCTTGGTTCGGTCCTTCGCTTACATTCAGGTTCTCGAGGCAAGAGCGCAATGACGCTGCCGTCGGCGCGCGTGCGTTTGCCGATGTGGCTGCGTTACGTGAGCGCGCTCGCGGCCCTCTTCATTTATTTCGCTCAGTATCTGACCGTCCCGCCGAACTCGTCCGAGGGCGCGGTGATGATGGACTACGTTCATCGCCTCGCAGAGGGCCAGCGGCTTCATTTCGACGTGTTCGATTACTACGGTCCCATCGCCTGGCTGCCGTACAGCTTCTTCTACGAACTCGCGGGACAGCAGTTGATCGGTGTGCGCGTTCTATTGCTGCTGCTCAAGCTGGCAGCGGTGATCCTCACCTTCGCGTTGATCCGCAGGCTGAGTGATCGCTTTCATGCAAGTCTGGGCGCGCTCACCGTGGCGGTGCTCGTGGGCCAGCCGTGGCCGTTTTTTCAGATCCCCTACGCGCCGCATCTCACCTTTCCGATGTTGCTCGGGGTGTGGCTGCTGATACTGCCGCTGAAGACCGAGGCGCGTTGGCCGCAGATAGCCGGCGCCGCGCTCGTCACGGGCCTACTGCTGTGGACGAAGGTGAACACGGGCGCGTACGTGCTCGCTGGAGTGGCCCTGTACCTCGGCTATTGGGCTCCGCTGCGCGGGTCGCAACGCGCGAGCGCGGGCAAGAGTGAGAAGGCCGTTCGCGTCGCGCAGTGGCTCGGGCTGATTTTCGTCGCGCTGGCATTCAACGCGTTCATTCGTGAGCACCTGAACACGCTTTACTTCGTCTATCTCTCGTTGCCCTTGCTCGTGGCGCTCGCCTGGACGGTCTGGCACCTGGATGAGCAAGCGGCCGCCGGGAAATCGACCAGACCGAACTGGATAGCCGCGTTTGCCTACGTGACGGGCAGCCTGCTCGTGTGGGCGGTAGTGCTGCTTGCCTACTTCGGCGTCGAAGGCGGCAAGGGATATCTGGCCGAGCAGTGGACGGTGCTCAGTCGATTCAACTACGAAAGCGCGCTGCTCCCGCCCGGGGCCAAAGGCCAGTACCGCGGCTTCAATCGATACTTTTGGCCGCAGCTACCTTGGCTCACGACCGGCATCGCGCTGTATTGGTTGTTCTCACGCCGCAAACGCCGCAAGGTCAGCAGCGCTGCGGCATTCGAGCTCGCGGAAGCACGCCTGGCAGGTCTGTTCATCGCCGGCACGCTGCATGGGTTCGTGATTTACGCGCGCGGGGATGAAGTCCACCTGGTGCAGGGGGTCGTAGCCGCAGCAGTGGTGCTGTTTGGCATGCTCGGGGTCCTGCAGGGCGTGCCGCTCGAAACCCGACCGAGACGCATTCCACGCCGCTGGATCGTGGGACTCGTTACGCTGCTCGCGGCGGCCACGATTTTCGCGCCGCCACGTCTGGTGGATTTTTCGATCACGTTCGGGGACTGGGCGAGCCCGCGGCTTTCCTACCTGCGTTACCACTCGGATCGAGATGACCGCGCCGACGAGCTTCCGGTCGGCATGACGTACGCCGAATGGGACG
>DATHEN010000691.1:0-3918 GCA_035318565.1 Polyangiaceae bacterium | reverse complement strand
CGGTGTTGCTGCCGTTGAGGCCGAGGAACAGGCCACTTCTCGAGCCCCCATACAGCTCGGGATGGCCGTCCCGCTCGGCGCTGTTCCCGATCACCTCTCCGGTTCCGATCTGGCCTGCGTGACATGCAAAGCAAGTGGCGCCGATCGCGCCCGTCCAGCCACCCTGTTCGTCTTTCACCTGCGCGAGCGCGAGCGGAAGTTGCAGGCTGCCCCCGTTCGTCTGGTTCGGATCTTCGAAGAGCGGTGCCGGGTTGCGGTAGGGGGACTCGACCCATCCATATCGCTCTTGCGTCATCTTGCCGATCACCGCGTTCGATGCCGAGACTTCGGGTGGAAGCTGCAAGTTCAAACCCATCACCACGTTCACGAGCGACTTCACCGTCAGCACTGCGCCGGTGATCGGGTTCGAAACGATGTACTCTCTGCCGCGGTCGACCGCGGCGCGCCATTCACCGCAGTTCTTCGGGCGCGGCTTGGCCGTGTACGCGGGCGGCTTGCCCTGAGCCTTCAGAATGGCATTGCCGCGCGCCTGATTGGCGAAGAGCGCTTCGCTCTCACAGATCTCGAACGGGTCGTTGTAGTAGACCGCGTAGCTCGCATTCTCGACGTTTTCGCCGGCAATCAGCTCGCGCGGGTCGATCGGCAGCGTGGCGCAGTCGGGCTTGTCTGCGCAGAACACCGCCGCATAGTTGCGACCGCCGTTCGCCGCGAGGTCACCCAGCAACGGAGGCAGCTCGGCGGGCGTGGCTCCTCCTGGACGACTCGAAAGAGCAGCCGCACAGCCGCGCGGGTCGCTCCAGCACGTGAACAAGATCTTCACGTCCTCGTATACGGGGCTGCCCTTCGCCCACAGCGTCCCGCCGGTGTGACCGTTGGGATTCGAGCCCGATGGATTCACGAGCAGCGGATTCGTCTCGATACCTCGACCGAGCGCCGACCAGGCAGCGCGGAGCGCATCGTAGTCGCGCGAGGTGTCTCGGCTCAGCTGGTAGTCACGGCCCTCGTCATTGTCGGCGAGGCCGCCGGGGCTATGGCACGGCCGGCAAGTCGAGAGGTGGGGCTGAATCACCGCATCGAAGAGCGAGCGCTCGTTGATGATTGCGATCGGTGACGCGCCCGAGTCCTCTGCATTGGCGGCAGCAGGCGCCGCAGCGCCGCTCTTTTCGCAGCCGGGAAACGCGCCGTTCCCCGCGGCGCCACCCCCACCGCCGGGCGGCGTCGCATTACAGGCTGCGAGCGCGCTGCTAACCGCTAGCAGGAGCGTCGAAAATGCACGTGAAGGGCTCGAGCACGGGCTGGGCATGGCAGTCCTTTCGTCAGACTCCGATTCGGCGGGCGGCACACAGCGCGCCAAGCGGCACCATTTCAGTGCCACGCAGCGACCAGCCTGGACAATGCCGGCCGGTGACAGCCTTCGTATCAATTGGGGCCAGCGCTGCGGACGCGCGCGCGGAACTCACCAGGCGTCGTGCCCGTCCATCTACGGAACGCGCGAATGAAGTTGCCGTGAGCCGTGTATCCGACCCGGCGCCCAATCTCTTCTACCGACAGGCGTGTTTCGTGGAGCAAGCGCATGCTGTCCGTACGCCGCACTTCATCCAAGAGCTCGCGAAACTTGAAGCCGTGCGCGCGAAGCTTCCGTTTCAAAGTGCGACTCGACATGCTGAGCTTGCGCGCCGTTTCTTCCAGGTCGAGCGGCACTTGTGTATCGGCAAGCAGCATGCGCACCCGGTAAAGCAGCTGATCGTCTGCGCTCGTGACCTCGAGCTCGCGATCGCATTGCCGCTTCAGCATTTCCACGGTGACGGGGTTGGCGACGGCCAGCGGACGGTCCAGGTATTCGACGGGGAAGCGCAGTTGGTTCGCGCCCGTATCGAAGCGCGTGCGCGGCAGCCTATCGCGGTAGCGCACGTAGTAGTCCGGCTCCGGCCACTCGAACCACAGCTCGAGCTCTGCCTCGGGAACGAAGGGGCGAATCGTGTGAGTGAGACCGACGAGCAACATGTCGAACGCGTAGTGACGCAGCGGGCCATGTTGCACCGCTTCGCGCGTATCGATGACCGCCTGAGCTCCGTCTGCAAAGCAGCGACACGTGAAGCCTGGGGAGCGCATCGTGAAATACTTCTTTCCGAAAGACAGCGCTTCACGCAGCGTGCCGTGGCTCATCACACCGAAACCGACGAGGCCGTGCATGGTCAGGTTGGCGCGCAGGCCGTACTCGAGGCCAAGCCCGGGCTCGCCGGTGAGATGCAGCGCCCGGGCGATGATATGCCCGTACTGTAGAAGTGGAATTCGCGCTTCCGGCTGCGCCAGGAGCTCGGACTCCAGCCCAACGCCGTTCAAGAGGCGCTCGCGGGTGACGCCACGCTCTTCCGCGAGCTGAATCGTGAGCATCACGTATGCAATCGAAACCGTGGGTCTGGCGTTCGCTTCAGCATTCATGGCTAAGGGACGCGTGCCCGATGCTCCTGTACTCGGGCATCGAGATCGGGCCGTGACGTTCCAGGGTACGAACGCGACCCTCCCTGGTCAATGCTCAACCCAGCGGCGCACGGCGTCATGTGAGCCGCCGGCGGTATGAGCGCTGCTGCGCTATCGAGACTCCTACGGCACCGATATCGCACACCGAGCCCTGCGCTTGCGCCACGCCGCGCCGCGCGCGCACCCGCCTGCGGCATTTCAGCGTGCGACGTGCACCGTCACGTCTTGCCCTGCGATGCGAAGCGGTCCGAGTCGAGTCTGCACCGGGGCATCGATGCTGACGGAGGAATCGAGCTTGGCCTTGATCAACGCCGGGAACTTACCCGACAGTCCCACGGTCACCGGCAGCTCGGCACCCAGCGTGGGTCGAATCGTCTTCCGGAGCGGCACCCGAATGCTCTGTTCGATTGGAGCGTCGATCGTACCGCGCACTCGAAACGTTTCGTTCAGCGCGACCTTCGCGCGCACCGGAACGACCATCTTGAGCGGCACGCGCACGTCCTTGAGCTTCAGCCTGAGTGAGTCGCGAACGTGCAGAGCTTGCTTGATGGGCACGCGCATTTTCACGGGCAGGTTCGCTTTGACGGGCACGCGCACCCCGAGCGTGGTGGTAACGGTGGTGTCGATGGGCACGACGACATCGAGGTCAATCGCGTCGTCGATGAACACCCGCTGATCGATGGGAATCGTGAGTTGGTTCAGGTCCAGCTCCTTTTCCGTGAGCACCGTGTCGATCGGAACGTCCAGCGCGAGCTCGAGCGGTTGCTCGATGCGAACATCCGAGTCAATCGGCACTCGGATGTTCATGCGCAGCGGAACGTCCACCTGCTCGTTCAAGTCGATCGCGACGGCGCCGAGCTTGACCTTGGTGCGTATCTCCTCGTCGATCGTCACGTCCACCGGCTGCTCGATGGTCGTCCGAAATGGCACCCTGCCGCGCACCACCACGCGCAGCTCGTCATCGAGCTCCACGCCGATGACGATGTGATTTCGTATCCAGATCAGTCCGAAAACACAGGCGACGACGAACACAGCAGCGACCAGGAGCCACTTACGCGCGATGGGCATGTAGCCCGCGACGCTACTACCCTCCCGGAGAAAAGGTGCCGCCAGGCCGACTGCCGTCCGGTCGGCCTGGTGCGAACCCTTTCGTTCAGGAACCCTTCGCCTTGTAAAAGACGTACGTCGCGGCATACCCGGCGCGAGCGATTTCACCGACGTGGCTCGCGTCACACCCCGCGGTCGGGGCCAGCCCTCCGGCCGTGTCCAGCCTCTGGATATAGGTCACCTTCGACATCTTGCCCTTGCCTTCGTGCGAAACGGCAGAGAGGAGCAACAGGGGAATCGCCGTGGGATCCGCGGTAAACCCTGACACTCGAGCAGCCACCACCTTGCTGCCGTCCCGATACTCCCAGGTGGGTCCTGCGTAGTGGGTGC
>DATHEN010000690.1:0-13763 GCA_035318565.1 Polyangiaceae bacterium | reverse complement strand
CTGCTTCACGCGGCGAGTCACCGCCGCGTCCCCCGGCGGCAAACAGATCCAGCCCTCCGGCGGCGAGAGCCGCTTGCCGTCCGGCGTAACGAACACGCGCGGGTCGGCCGTCGGAGCCAGGGTCAGAGAGAGGGTACTCGGCTTTTCTGCTGGCACGTTGCGACTCATTCCGTTGCGCTGCCCGACCCGTCCGCGTCGAAGCCACTTGGTGGCGGCGTGCCCCCGCGTGGCATACCGCCCTCCGGGTTCCAGGTGAGACGCAGCCCGTGCCGCTCGAACGCTCGAGCCGCTTGCTCCAGCATGGGCTTTGCCATCTCGGGGATGGGTTCCACCGAGGCCACGACGATGACCGTGTTCTCCTTGCTGCTCGCCGGGTAGAGGGACTGCATCTGTCCGTCGAGGACGAAGCCGGCGTAGACGTTCAGCTTCTCTTCCAGTAGCGCCAGCGCGCGCGAGCGCAGCCATTCGCCCTGGTCCACCTCGAGCATCACGCGAAACTCGCTCTCGCCTTGGCCCTTTACCACGCAGTCGATCTGAGTCTGCTGACCGAGCATGCTCGGCGCCGCCTTTCTACGCCGTTCCCTGCTCGAGGATGCGTTCCACCAGATCTGCGCCGCACGCGCTCTTCTCGACGCACTGAAAAGCCGTCTGCAGCTTGCGAAGCGGCTCGTCACAGGCGCCGGCCAAGAGCCGGCGCAGGGCGTCGCCCAGGCTCTGATGTGTCGAGCGCCGCACGTCGGCGCGGATGCCCGCGCCGTGGTACTCCACGCGCGCAGCGTTGCCGGGCTGGTCGATGTCGAGTGGCACGACGAGCATGGGCACGCCGAGGAGCACGCATTCCTTGATGCTGCCCAGGCCGCCATGCGTGATCATGGCGCGTGCTGTGCGCAAGACGGCGAGCTGTGGCGCTCCGCGCACGAGCGTGACGTTTGGCGGCAGGGGGCCGAGCGCTTCGGGCGCTGGATGCCTCACGATTGACAGGAGCAGCCGCCACTCGAGGTGAGCCGCGAAGACCTCGACCAAAGTCCGCAAAAAGCGTGGAGTGTCCTGCGGGCGATACACCTGCGTTCCGAGCGAGCAGAAGACCAGCGGGCGCTCGTCCGGCATGAGATCGAGCGGCGCTTCACGGCGCTCGAGATCGACGGACTCGACGTAGTAGCGCGACGTCGTGGCCAACCGCGGAAAATCGAACGCCTCGGGGCAGAGCACGAGCTCCGTGCGGCCGCGCGGTTGCGGCATGTACGTGGTGCGTGTGTCGAGCTCGCACGCTGCGACGCCGAACCGCGGAGCCAGGCGTCGCACGGCGTCGTAGGGAGGCCGCGCACCGACTAGACTCGCGAGCTCTGCACTGGCCCGGCGCTTCGCCGTGAACGCCACCCACTCCGTGCCTGCCTTCAGGCGTCCGAGCGCGCCCGGCTCGAACCTGCGGCCGCTGCGGATTGGCGGGACTCCCGGGTCCCATGTCTGTGGCAACGACGTGTTCACGAGCACGCTCGGGAGCGCGAGCTTCGTCGCGAGCAGCGACATGCGTGGTTCGTTGACGTCCACCAGGAGCAGGTCCGGGCGCTCGGCTGCGAGCCGCGCCGCTACGTCGCGTCCCGAGAGCAGGCGCTCAGAAACCTCGACGAACCGCGCTGTTACGCGACGGCGGAACGCGAGCCGTCCGAGCTGACGATCGCGCTCGGCGAAGCCGCTGGGGAACAGATCCGGAAACCACGGCTCGACGAAGAACCCTTGCTCTTCGATGCGCGACGCGAGGTCCGGTAGAGCGAAATAGCGCACAGCGTGTCCCCGCGCCGCAAGCTCACGCATGAGCTTGAACGTCGGGTTGAGATGCCCCGTCTCTTGCAGCATGGAAACGGCAATCGTGCGCTTCATCTGGGGCGGGCGTCGTCGGACGAGGGAGCATCGACGAAGCCGCCCAACGCGTCAATGGCAACTCGGAAAGTGCTGGCGCGTGGAGCGCCCGCGCCGCAAGCTCGAGGGGGCGAGATCAGCGATGTGATTGCCCGACGCATGGCCTTCGAGGAGAAGAGATGGAAGACTCGAATCGCGACCGAAGTGTGCTCGCTTGTCTCTATCACTGGGAGAAGACGCGAGCGGACGCCGTGCACTTCACGCAGCCCACTCCCAGTGGAGTCGTGCTCGAGTACACCTGGTATCGAATCCTCGACCAGGTGAGGCGGATGGCGGCCCATCTCGTCGCGCTCGATTTGCCGCCGCACAGTAACATCGCGCTGCTCGGCAAGAACTCCGCCCAGTGGATCATGGCAGACTGGGCGATCTGGATGGCCGGGCACGTCAGCGTGCCGCTATATCCGACCTCGAACGCCGAAACGGTGCGCTACGTGCTCGAGCATAGCGAGTCGCGCTTGCTGTTCGTCGGCAAGCTCGACGATTGGGAGACGATGCGCGCCGGCGTGCCGAGCTCGCTCCCCGTGATCCGCCTGCCGCTCGCGCCGATGACCGACGGGGAACGCTGGGACGCCATCATCGGCCGGACGCAGCCGCTTCAGGGCGAGCCCGATCGCGCGCTCGATGAGCTCGCCACGATCGTTTACACGTCTGGCAGCACGGGGCACCCGAAGGGTGTGATGCAGAGTTTCCGGGCGTTCAATGTCATCGGTGCGCGCATGCCCAACACGGCGGACTTGAGCGCCGACGATCGCATGTTGTCCTACCTCCCGCTCGCGCACGTGGCCGAGCGAGTCGCGGTCCAGAACCAGTCTACGTACTACGGCTTTCAGGTCTTCTTCGCCGACTCGCTGGACACGTTTCTGGATGATCTGCGGCGCGCGCGTCCCACGATCTTCTTCTCCGTACCGCGGCTGTGGATCAGGTTTCAGCTGGGAGTGCGCGCGAAGCTCTCGAAGCGAAAAGAGGACGTGCTGTTTCGCGTTCCGTTCGTCGGCCGTCGCATCAAGAAAAGGATCCTCGCGCAGCTCGGCCTCGCCGACGTGCGCATCGCGCTCACCGGCGCAGCTCCGCTACCGCCGGAGATCCTGACTTGGTATCGCGAGCTCGGCCTGGAGCTCTTGGAAGGCTACGGGATGAGCGAGAACATGGCGTACTCGCACCTGACGAAACTAGGTGAGGCGCGCGCGGGTTACGTCGGTCATGCCAACGACGGCGTGGAATGCCGGATCGGCGAGGGTGGGGAAGTCCTCGTGAAGAGTCCCGCGCAGATGATGGGCTACTACAAGCAGCCCGAGCTCACCGGCGGCTGCTACACGCACGACGGCTTCTTCAAGACAGGTGACACGGGCGAGCTCGACGAGCAGGGGCGCTTGCGGATCACGGGGCGCCTCAAAGATCTGTTCAAGACGAGCAAGGGCAAATACGTTGCGCCAGTGCCGATCGAGAACCGCCTTGGCGCTCATCCGTTGGTCGAGTCCGCTCTGGTGGCTGGGGCGAACCAGACCGCTCCTTTCGCTCTGCTCGTCTTGTCGGAGGAGACACGGACCGCACTCGCGTCCGGGAGCTCGCGCGAAGCCGTGACCGCCGAGCTCGAAGCCCTGCTCGCGCGCGTGAACGACACGGTGGATCCGCACGAGCGCCTCGCCTTCGCCGTCGTTGCGGCAGAGTCGTGGACGGTGGACAACGGCTTACTCACGCCGACTTTGAAGATTCGGCGCGCCGTGCTCGAACGGCACTACGAACCCGAAGTGGCACGCTGGTTCGCCGAACGGCAGAGCGTGGTCTTCCAGGCCGATGCGCCACTCAAAGCTCGCGTGGGCAGCGCGGAGCCCAGCCGAGGTCAGCCGACGTCTCGGCAGGCCGGCCCCTCCGACTGATTCGCAGTCAGTCCCGCTGCTTGCTCTGGCCAGCGACTGTCCTTGACGGCGGACTACGAGCGAGCCTGTTTCGTACACCAGCGTTTGAGCCGGAAAAGGTAGATTTTGAACGCGAGCGCCATCGCTGGCTTCACCCAGGGATGCGCCTTGGCAAACGCGCCGCGCGGCTCGTAACACACGGTCCACTCGAAATGGCAGCGGCCGCTCCCCAGGTCCCGGACTCGATAGCGCTCGCCGAACGAGTGCCAGATCTCGCTACTGTGGCCGTCGAGAACGAACGCCAGCCCGCGCCCGCGCTCCCACTCGATGAAGCGTTCGTACACCTCCGTGCCGTCGGCGAACGTAACCGTGCGCGTGGTGCCCGCACGGAAAGGCTTTGGGCTGGTCCACTCCACTTTCTTGATTCCCACCGCCCAATACGGCCAGCTCGCCGGGTCTTCGAATACGTCGAACAGCGCGTCCGGCGTGCACGGCAGCTCTACGTTCGTGATGTAGCGGTACGGAGCGGTATCGAACTCGGCCATTCCGAAGGGACGGCACTCGAAATACGCCTTGTTCGGGTTGTACGGGTTCGTGAGGCTTGCGGTTTGGCTCGTCATGGCATCCTCCCGTCGGGGCTTTGAATGTTCTCCGCCGTGGCCCGCTCCGTCGCGGGCGCCTGCGTACGAACCCGCACCGTCGCGGGCAGGCCGTCGGCCGGACGCAGCGCGATCTTCGGTGACAGAGTCACCTTCTGCCCGGGGGCCAACTCGACGCGAATACGCTGGACGATCGTTGCAAGGACCAGCCGCGCTTCCATCATCGCGAACGATTTCCCCAGACAAACGCGCGGCCCTGCCGCGAAGGGCACGTACGCGCCGCGCGGGATCGCCTTCTCGTTTTCGCGCGAGAAGCGCTCCGGCTTGAAGCTCTCCGGCTCCGGAAAGTACCGCGGATCGTGGTGGAGGACGTACGGGCTGATGAGCGCGATGCAGCCCTTCGGCAGCAGGTGCTCGCCGAGCCTGACGTCCTCTCGCGGCTCGCGCATGTAGGCCCACACGGAAGGAAGGATCCGCATCGACTCCTTCACGACCATGTCGAGATACGGCATCTGCTTCAAGTCGTCGATCGTGGGCGAACGTCCGCACAGCACCGAGCTCACCTCGGCGAAAAGGCGCGCTTCCACTTCGGGGTTCTGCGCGAGCTGGTAGAACGTCCACGTCAGTGAGTTCGCGGTCGTCTCGTGGCCCGCGAACAGCAGGGTCATTGCCTCGTCCCGCAGCTCCTCGTCGCTCATCTTTGCGCCGCGCTCGTCCTCGGCGTGGACCAGCATCGACAAAAGGTCTCCCCGATCTTCCTTCGACCGCCGGCGCTCGTGAATCACCCCCCGCACGATCGCCTCGATGTCGCGGATTGCGTTCATCTTCCTGCGATTGCGATCGCTCGGCCACCACTTCGGCACCGGGATCGGGTTGTTGACGTGATCGACCATGATCTCGTTCAAGAGCTTGATGGCCTCGCCGACCTTGCGCGCCGAGTGCTTCACGTCCGCGTCGAACAGCGTCTTCGCGACGATCGCGAGCGTGAGATCCGTCATGTCCTCGCACACGTCGCGCCGCTCGCCGTCCGCGAAGCCCGCCAGCATATCCTCGGTGTAGCGGACCATTACGTCTGCGTACGCATCGATGCGCTGCTTGTGGAAGCCCGGCAAGACGAGCTTGTGCTGGCGCTTCCAGAAGTCGCCGTCGCTCGCGAGAAGCCCGTTGCCGAGAAAGAGCTTCCACAGGCGCTTCGCGAGCTTCGGCTTGTTGAAGAGAGCGGCCTTGCCGACGAGCACTTCGTAGACGTGCTCGGGGCTCGTGAGTAGATACCAGCTCTCGTAGCCGACGCGGAAGCGCGCGACGTCTCCGCACTCGCGCGCCACCTTCGTGCAGAAGTCGATCGGCGCGCGCTGGAAGTCGAGCGTGCTCCCCAAGAGCCAATGCGCGGGCGGACTGGGCGGGCGGCCTTCGTGGTCGATCATTGCGTCTCGTAGCGTCGAGTGAAACATGTTCTACTCGACGCTACAAGGCACGCGTCACATCCCCGGCGTTGATCGCGATGGCGAGTCGTTCGTCGGGGTGCCCAGATACGGCACTGTGGCGGCACACATTGACACAACGAAGAGAGCTCGTCGCTGCGTCACGTCGCGCTCGCCCGGAGTGCTACGAGAAAATCACGCTGATACGAATTCGCAAGTCACTGCGGTCTGAAGCAATACGGGGGAGAAATATGCCGGCAAGCGTCGCCGAACGGCACATGAACGGTGCAGTAGCGCACGCCCTCGTCGTCGCAGTTGTTGCAGCCGTAGGGACCGCCGCATTCGTGCAGGCCCACTCCAGCGTGAAGCCCGCCTTCTTCGCACGTGAGTGGGCAATGGCCGCAGGCGCCGTAGTCCACATGACAGTTGGTGAGGTTGCCGCAGGTGTCGATGTTGCAGAGCCGGCTAGCGTTGCACTGTGTGCCCGCGGGTAGACACGTGCCACCCCCACCGCCACTCCCCCCGCCCCCGCTTCCGCCCAGGCGCGCGCGGACGGCCGAGAACGCAGGTTTCTGCGATCCGTCGTCGCGCAGCAAGCCGAGAAATTGCGCGGGGTACTGCGGATCGCTGCCGTCGTCGCGCCAGGTATAAATGACCGCAACGTCTACCGCGGCGGCGCGGTGCGCGTCGATGCCGCGAACCAACAGATCCGCCTGCTGTGCTTCGTTGCCGAGCGAGGTGAAGCCCCATTCCGTCGCCATGAGCGGGCGGATGGGCCCGTAGTACTGCATCACGGAACGGATCATCGCGTAAAACTGCTGATAACCTGCAGGATCTCCGACGCCGTACGGATGCACGCTCACCGCGTCTGCGAGCTGCAGCAAGCCGGCGTTGAAGGTGCCGTACAGGTACGTCCAGTCCGTCGTGTCACCGCCGATTGCAGGGCCGACGATCGTGGCCGACGGGTCGCGGGCGCGGATTGCCTGAGCGGCCGCTGCGAACAGGCGAACGTAAGCGGCTGGATCGGGATTGGGCCAGAACATCGGGAGATTGGGTTCGTTCCAGACCTCCCAGATCACCCCGTGATAACGAGCGGCAGCAGCTCCCGCGAACTGCGCGAACGCAGCGATGTCAGCGGGGGTCGTGGGTGGGGCGCCGCCGCCATGATCGGGATGCCCGTAGTCCAGAATACTCTTTGGTGGCGCCGCGCCGTGACTCATGCCTCGCGCGTCATCGTTTTCTCCGCCGTCGCGAACGCAACCGAAAGATGCGACGCTGCGTCCTGGTTTTCGTAACAGGGAGCTTGGGGTCCTGGCTCACCTGGCCTCCACCATTGCTCGAGCTCAGAGCCTCACGTCACCGAAACGCTCGGCGGGATGACATGAGCGTCACCGTCCCACGACAGCTCCTTCACCCAGCGCACGGCAGTCACCGGTAAATCCGCGTAGAGGTGGGGGAACCACTCGCCGCCACGCGATGGCTCGTAGCGAAGGCTCGCGCTCACGGCACTGGCGTCGATGGCAACGAGCACCAGATCCGTCTGACCTCGGAAGTACTTGGAGGCCGTGCCTGGAACCTGACTCGCCGTGGAGAGATGGATGAAGCCGTCGCGTCGGTCATCGGCGGAGCCACGGTAGGCGCCGTCTTGCTCTGCCTCATGCCAGGCCGTTCGAGGGCAAATCTTGTACACGAGCGCGTCGCTCATGCCTTCAAAGTATGACGCTCCCCTTTTACGGTCTAGCTCGATCGAAGAACTCAAGCGCCGCCTCCAGCACGGCGTCGGCTGCTTCCAGCTGCGGGTAGTGGCCGACGCCTGCGAGCGCGACCACATCGGGGCTTGGGATGAGCTCGCGGTAGCGCGCGACCATGTGAGATCCCGAGATGGGATCGTCGAGCCCGTTCACCAAACGAAGTGGCACCGAACCGTGCACGAGCGCGCCCACCCAGCGCTCGCGGTGTCGTCGCCGCGCTTCCATGTATCCGATGAGGTCGGGCATCACTCGCAGACCTTCGCTTTCAGTGACGAGCGCCCACATCGCCTCGAGCTCCTCGGTGCGGATCGGCCGGGAGCCCCAGATCCGCTTCATGGTCGCTTCGAAAGTGCGGAACGAGCTCAAACGAGCGATGAGCGGCCCTAGCGGAGAGGCGAGCAGCTGCTGGGTGAGCACGGGGCGGTGCGTCTCCGGGAAGAGCCCGCCGTTGAGGAAGCAAACGGACTCTATCGCTCGAGAGCCGCGATCGCGCTGCCGGGCGAGCAGCTCCTGTGTGACGCTGACGCCGTAGTCGTGCGTGAGGATCCGGTAGCGCTCGATGCGGTGCCGTCCCACGACGGCCTCGCAGAGGTTGGCTTGGTTTAGGATGGAGTAGTCGAATCGCTGCGGCTTCGATGAAAAACCGAAGCCGAGCATGTCGAAGGCGATCACGTGGAAGCGCTCGCACAGACCCGACCAAAGCCCGGACCAATCCCACGAGGCGGTCGGAAAACCGTGGATGAGGAGCAGGGCTTCGCCGCTGCCACAGGTACGCTCGAAGACCCGCTGGCCGCACCATTCGAACGTCGTCCCTTGGGCGCGCCAATCTGAAACGGAGGGCAACCTGGCGCTCATCGCTACTCGCCGCTTTTTGCGTGCCGGTCGATGCGCGCGTCAAGTGTGTGGGATCATGCAGCGTGCCTCGCCGGTCCCCCGCTCGACAGACGCGTTGCGGGCGCTGGTAGCCGGGCGGGAACGCGATGAAATCGTGATGAATGATCGCCGCTCCAGCGAAGTGGGTGGGCAGCTTGTTACGTTCGAATCTGTGCTGCAGGTCGAATCGACGCCCTGTGAAGGCGTCGAGCGAGGTCTAACGGAGGTCCCAAGAGCGATGAATGCCGCTAGAATCATGCAATTGTGTCGCAAGCGCGGCGGGTTTCGGAGTGGTTCGGCTCTGGCGACTTCGAAAGCTCTGAACGTCGCAGCGGTTCTCGGCGCGCTTGCGGGGGCAGGCACGGTGATGGCCTGTGGGGCCACGCCGCCCATCAGCTCCGGAACAGGCGGCACCGGCGGCACGAGTGCGTGTAACGCCGCGATCACGCAAGGTGCGCTGCTGGGCAAAGCCGTCGGCTCGACCTGCGAGTTTCTTGGAATTCCGTATGCTGCGCCTCCAGTTGGCGCATTGCGTTTCGCGCCTCCAAAACCCGCAGCCGGATGGTCGGGGGTTCGCACTGCGACGGCATTAGGCCCGTGGTGTATCCAGGGTCCACCCCCGCCGCCCGGCAGCGTGCAGAGCGAAGACTGCCTGGTCCTCGACGTCTACACGCCCAAGACGGCTCCCACGAAACGCCTGCCCGTAATGGTCTTCATTCACGGCGCTGGGCTTGCCTCGAGCATGCACGATGCTCAGGCTCTGTCGGAACGCGGCGCTGTCGTCGTGGTGATCAACTACCGTCCGGGTCCGCTCGGATTTCTGGCGCTTCCCGAGCTCGATGCCCAGCGCCCCGGTGTCCCTTCGGGATCCGACGCGATTCGAGATCAGCAGCTGGCGCTCGCGTGGGTCAAAAAGAACGTCGCGAAGTTTCACGGCAACCCGAGCAACGTGACAGTCTTTGGAGAGTCCGCCGGCGCGCTCAGCGCTTGCATCCACCTCGTATCGCCCGGCAGCCAGGGGCTTGCTCAACGCTACATTCTGCAGAGCGGTCACTGCATCGACGGCGCCGTGATCACGCGCGATCGGGCGTATGCCGCGGGCGCCGAGTTCGTGAAGACCTTCTGTCCCGGCGCTGCGGATCCGCTGGCTTGCCTGCGGGCGGCAGATCCCGTTGCACTGATGACGTGGACGCCACCGCCCAGTGTTACGAATGGGCTCGGTGGGGCGTTCGGTCCGGTCATCGAGGGGTCCGGCGGCGTGTTGCCGGACGCGCCGCTCGCTCTCATCTCACGCGGCGCGTACGACCGAGCCGCGGCCATCATGAGTGGCACCACCGTGAACGAGTGGGGCCGTTTTTCCATGTACACCCCTGTTCCAACGGTCGCCGCGTTCAACGCCACGATGGACGCGCTCTTTGGTGCTCGCGCGGCCGAAGCGAAGGCAGTCTATCCGGTGACCAGCGATGCCGAGGCGCAGTCCGTTGCCGATGCATTGATGAACGACAACATTTACCGCTGCAGAGAGCGAACATTGCTTCGCTCGCTTCGCGCTCACGGCACAGAGAACGTGTTCCTCTATTCGTACGAAGTCGGTCGCGCTTGGCATGCCGATGACCTGCTCGGCTTGTTCAAAATGGACACTGGCCTCCTCAGCACCTTCTTCGCCGGCTCGACGCTTCCGTCGCCGGCCTTTCAGGCACTGATGCAGAATTATTGGGTGCGGTTCGCGGCTAGCGGCGATCCAAACGGAGGCAGCGCGCCCAGTTGGCCGAAGTACTCTGCAGACTCGAGTGAGTATCTGGCGCTCCGCGATCCCACCCCCACCGCGAGCGCGAACCTGCGAAGCGCGCAATGTGATTTTTGGGATTCGTTTTGGGCCGAACAGCCCGGAGTGCCGTAGTTTCCAGCTAGCCGGCCAAATCGGGTCAACGTCGCGGTTCTGGGAGCAGACGCTCGGCAAGCTCAATCATCGGCGCCATACCGATACTCTGCGCTTCGGCGTAGGCCGCTCTGCTCTCGGCGCCGCCCTCGCTGAAACGGCCGAGTGCGCACAGCGCCCGCGCATGACCCAAGCGCGTGCGCACGATCTCGGGACGGTGTCCGAAGCGCTGATTGTGGGCCAACGCTCGAGCGAAGTACTGGCAGGCTTCCTCGCAGTTTCCGAGCTTGTGACAAAGCTGCGCGAGCGGACGCGAGATGGACCCGAGGCTCAAAAGTGGACCTTCGCCCGCGCAGAGCGCAGCGCTCGGCAACAAGATCTCGTAGATCCGGGCAGCGTCGTGCGCATCGCCCACGGCGCAGCACACGTCTGCCATCCGCACTTGAGTCTCGAGGCGCGGCGGTACGCAGCGTCCAGCGCGCAGGACCTGAAAGTCGGTCGCGCGCAACGTTTCGAAATGCTTCCGCGCCTCGTCGAGAGCGCCGCGTTCGATCTTGAACTGGGCCATCGCGAGCGAGCCTTCCCAGGCATCCTCCGGGAACTTCGCGAGCCGCTCCTCGAGCAGGGGCTGGAGCTCCCCAGCGCGGCCTTGATAACCGAGGATCTGCAGCCACGTCAGAAACTCCACGTTGTCGCCATCGCGAGCCCGCGGGGTGCGCAGCCGGTCCCCGATTGCCACGAACGAGCCATAGAGGCGCTCGGCGCGCGAGATTTCGCCGCGGATCGTGGCCACGGTCACGCGCGCAATCGTGGGCAGAATCGTATACAGCGCCACGCGTTCGCCGAGCCGCCCGAAGCGCGGAGCCGGGGGCAACTCCTGCACGGCGCGCTCGGCACTTTCACGGATCGCTTCGTAGCTCGACAAGTCCCCGAGACAAAGACAACCGGCCATCAGCCTGATTGCGAGCTCGATGCGCTGGCGAGCAGTGAGATCGGGATGATCGCAGTAGGGTGTAACTTCCTCGATGACTGCGCGCGTGCGTTCCACATCGCAGGCTAACAGGGCTTCCGAGCCGGAATCGGTCAGCGTCGACGCCCGCGTCCAGGCATCCATGCTCGGCGCTGTATACTGGACGGCGCGCTGCGCTGCCGCCAGCGCTAGCGCTCTATCGCCTGCCGAAGCGTACATCAGGCAGAGCGCGCGGTTCACGCGGTACTCGAGCTGCATCGTTTCTGGGTCTGCCTCTGCTGTGTCCAGTGTGCTCAGAGCCTCTGCCGCTTCTTCGAGAAGTGGCACTTCCCAGTCCCCGACGCGCGTGGCGCGCAGCGTGGGAATCGAGCCTTCACCAAAGACGCAACCCACGGCGGCCTGCGCCAAAAGCTTCGCCGAGCCCGCTTCACGCGCGTAGCCCGCCGCGTCGAAAAACGCTCGGCTCGTTCGATCCGAAGGTTCATCGGCTTCCCAGCGAGCCCGAGCGAGCAGCAGCGCTAGTTCCGCTTTGGTCGCGAGCGCGCCCGTGAGGGGCCAGAGCTCGAGCGCACGGCTCAGATGAATCACCGCTCGATCGAAAGCCAACGCCTCGAATGCCTCGCGGCCCGCCTGTGCGCACAGCTCGAGCCGGCGAGCGCTGGCGACGGCGCCGCCAGCGAGATACGCATGCGAGGCGAGCTCGCTGGTGTCGAACACGTCAGGGTGCTCTTGCCGGGCGCGCAGAGCCTCGGCGTGGTGCGCTTGCCTTTCCGCGAGCGGCAGCGCTCGATAGAGCGCGTCCTTGAGCAGCGCGTGGGCAAATTGCAGCCTGTCCGCATCACTCTGGGCGATCAACACTCCCATACGAAGCGCCGGTTCGAGCTCGCTCCGGACGCGCGGCGCGGGTGCTTTCGCGAGCGTGGCGAGCATCGGCACGACAAAATCGAAACCCAGCACCGCAGCTTGTCCGAGCAGGACCAGAGTGGAGGGCGGGAGTCCGCGCACGCGCTCGGTCACCACGTGATCGAAACTCCTTGGAGGGTATTGAAATAGCGGCGCCTCGGCGCTCAGCGAATACTTGACGAGCTGCTGCATGAAGAGCGGGTTGCCGGCGGTCAGCTGCTTCAGCGTCTCAGCCGTTCCTGCGGCCAAACCGGGGTACTCCAGCGCTGCGAGGAGTGAGCGTACGTCCTGCAGGGTCAAACCAGGCAAGTGCACGGCGAGGATCCCATCCCGTCCACTGGTGCGGCCGATCAGCCTCGCGAGCGTGGAATCGGCGTGAATTTCTTCGGGACGGTAGCTCACGAGCACGAAGATCGGATGCTGCTGGGTGGCGCGGACGAGCAGCTCGAGCAGGACCAGAGTGCCGTCGTCAGCCCAGTGCACGTCCTCGATGACGATGAACAAGAACTGATCGGCGCTCAGGCAACGCAGGCACTCCACGAACGCTTCGCAAACCAGGAAACGTTGCTCGGCGTCGGCGGGCCGCGCCCGCGGCGTCGGGCCGCGCGTGTCCGAGAGCTCCGGAATCACTCGCGCGAGCTCGGGCTCTCGCGTGACGAGTGGCTCGAGCCGCTCGCGAACAGCCGGACGTTTCAGCAATTGCGCGGTCACCTCGCGCCACGGCCAGAACGCGGGAACACCGCTGCCAGCCTGGCAATGCCCGATGAGCCACGCCCGGTTGCCCGGTAGCACGGACTTTCTCAGCTGCGAGAGCAGCGTGCTCTTTCCCGTTCCGGCTTCGCCCGTCACGAAACAGAACGCGCCCGCTCCGTTCGACGCGGTCATTGCCTGGCGCAATTCGGCCAACTCCAGCTCGCGGCCGACGAAGGGCCAGCTCGGGGCCGTCGCCGTCGACGCAAAGCGCGACTGGATAGGCTCGCGCACGACAGTTCCGACGAACACGTAACCGAGCTTCTTGCGAGTGCGAATCAACGCCTGCGCGTTGCCGCGGTCTCCGAGCACCTTCCGCGCCTGAACGATGACGCGCCTGAGTGCGGCGTCTCCAACGTGCACGTCGGGCCATAGAGCGCGAAGCAATTGTTCCCTCGTCACCAGCTCGCCGGCGTGGGACACCAAGAGCTCGATGCACTCGAACACTTTCGGTTCGACCGCAACAGCGCTGCCGTCGCAGAGGAGCACGCGGCTCACTGGATTGATCGTGAATTTCCCGAAGTGCGCGAGCTCCATCACGATGCAAACAGGCTAACTCACGTTCACGAGCTACGCCGTGTGAGGGGCCGCAGCTTCAAACTGGCGCGGCGGGAGGTGCCCCTGAGCGAGGCGCGGCCGGCTCGGCATCTTCAGTCAAAGTGCGTTGCCCGTTCGCGACGGACCAGGCGGAGGTGAATGCTGGCGTGCGCGGGTCGGGCGTCTCGATCGAGTCGAACAAGAACCAGGCGCCCTGCACGCGCTGCTCCGTGACATCGACGAGCACGTAACCGCGCTTCACCGTGTCGAACCAGCGCACCTGCGGGTTGAAGGGCCGAGCTTGTGC
>DATHEN010000689.1:0-4261 GCA_035318565.1 Polyangiaceae bacterium | reverse complement strand
CTGCGTTGATCCGGGCAGCTCGAAACGCCACGCCGGTCCGGCGTTCGAGCGATAATATTCGATGCGTGCCAGCCGCTCGCGCGCCGCGCCCTTCGTGAGTGCATGCGCCCAGACCTGCCGCAGATCGCAGCGTGGATCGGGCAGCGGATCGGCATGCGCGGGCGGACACGGGTACTCGGCCAGGTCCGGATCGGCAACCAGGCCTTCTTTACGCAAGTGCACGTTCTGTTTTCCGCAGTAGTCCCGTCGCGGCAATGAGCCGGGTTCACGCGGCGGCTGCGGACCTTGGCCGGCTGGACTCTGAAAGGAGAAGCGCACCTGGCCCGGCCCCTCACTCAAGTCCACGGTGCCGTCGCTGCGCACACCCTCCGCCACGAAACCACGCAGCAGAGTCCGACGCGTCAGTGTGCGTACCACTGGAATGATCTGGGTCGGGCTCACCGCCGACGGATAGCCGGTGATGCCGTCCGTGCGCGGTGGACCGGGCGGCGCGCTCGTCTCGGGCCGCGAGGCGGTCTTCGCCCACAACGACAGTGCCAGTGAGAGCACGAATGCTACGGCGACGATCGACAGGCCCAGAATGCGGTCGGTTCGCGCGGCGCGCCGGGCGGCATCCGACAGGGTGGGAGATGCAGCAGAGGACATCGTGGCGCCTTCGTATAGCATCGCGTCCGCACCAGGCGTGCGCTTTTCCCGAGAACGCATTGCAGGCGCCCGAGCTCCGGGCTAGAAGGCTTCCCCACGTCGCCTTGCGCAAAGGCGGCGCGCGGGTCATCGACCCGGCCGGGCGCATAACTCAGCGGTAGAGTGCGTCCTTCACACGGACGAAGTCGCAGGTTCGATCCCTGCTGCGCCCACCCGGCTCCTCACGCTACGGGCGTTTCAAGGTACTTGAAGACCTCGAAACGCGAGAGGACCAGAGCCGCGTCCGCGGGGATGCCCGCCTTGCGCCGCGCCACGTCGACCTGGACGGTCGCCGACTCGATACCCGGAACATCCGGAAGTAGTAGCCCCTGCCGCCCCGACGGATCGCGCACGACCACGCCGTAGCGCGCCGGATCGAGCTCGTCGATGTGTCCGATGCTTTCCTCCGCCGCGAGCACGCTCACCTCGATCGTCAAATCGCCGAGCTCTGCGGGTGTGACGGGTGCGAACCGTGGGTCACGCGTGGCAGCCAGTACCGCGCTGCGCGCTGTCTCGGACATCAGATCGGAACGTTTGGGCTCGAGCGATCCGACGCAGCCGCGCAGCCTTCCGGCTCGATCACGCAAGGTGACGAACACGCCGGCAGAGCCGGTACTCTGCTCCGGTATTTCGAGCAGTTGCCCGGTCATCACCCACGCCTCGATGGCTCGGCGCGCTACGCCGGGTAGATCTACGTCGGGCTTATAGCCCACCCGAGCGGCGTCTACGCTGTGAGGTGATTGCGCCATCGAACGCCTGCAATCTGCACATCCTGCGCTGGCCGTGCCAGAAATCTGCTCCGAGTAGTGTTAGAAGTGGGCGCATGGGCAAGCCCCTGCGTCTCGAACTCGGCCCTGTCGCGCGTATCGTCCTGGATCGGCCCGAGAAGCACAATGCATTGAGCGTCGAAATGGGGATGCTCTTGCGTGCGGCCGTTGCCGAGATCAACGCCTCCGAAGAGACGCGCGTCGTGGTGGTGCAGGGCGAGGGTCGGGCTTTCTGCGCGGGAGGAGATTTCGACATCATCGACGCCAGCAGCCGGCAGGCGCCGGAAGAAAACCGCCGAGCCATGCTCGAGTTTTACGGCTCCTTCTTGTCGCTGCTCCGGGTGCGCGTGCCCACTATCGCTCGGATTCACGGCGCCGCCGTGGGCGCCGGTCTCGCGCTGGCGCTGGCTTGTGACGTGCGCTTCGCGGCAAACGAGGCGAAGTTGGGAGCGAACTTCGTGCGGGTCGGCCTGCACCCAGGCATGGGCTGTTCGTTGCTCCTGCCCCATGTCGTGGGCCCAGCCAAAGCAGCCGAGCTCATCTACACGGGGCAGCTCATCGACGGAACCGAGGCGGCGCGCATTGGCCTCGTTAACAAGGCGCTGCCAGCGGGTACCCTCGAGACCGAAACGTCCGGCGTGGTCGAGCAGATCCTCAAAGCCGCGCCGATTGCCGTGATGCAGGCGAAAGCCACGCTCATGGCTCGGCTCTGGAGTCGCCTGGACGAGGCTCTAAGCCGGGAAGCCAGCGCGCAAGCCATCGATTTCGGCACCGAGGACCTGCGGGAAGCCGTGGCAGCATTTCGTGCGGGGCGTACGCCCACTTTCGCTGGGCGTTGAGCGGGCGGAGCCTTCGTGAAGAGCCCTTGCGAGCTGCTGCACGCCCCGCGGCGCGTCCTGGCCGTCAGCTTCAGCGCCGGCGCACTCACCAGTGCGGGCCTCGCGCTAGCGCAGGATCCCGTGTCCGAGGCCGCGCCCGTTCGAGCGCTGCCGCCGCCACCGATGCCATCGGACCGCGCGCAGGGCACCGAGTTTCGTCCGGAGCTCGTGCTCGACAGCGGTCGCGTACCCGCGCGCCGTGTGCCCGCCGAGGGCGGCGCTCATTTCCAGATTCACGGCGAATACCAGCTGCGGCTCACGGGCTTGTCCGAGCTCGGGCTGAAGCCCATGCCGAGCGAGCCCTCGAGCACCGGGCTCGATGACCGCTTGCGCCTGGTTCACTGGCTGCGCGTCACTCCGCGTCTCGACTTGTCGTCGCACCTCACGCTCGTCGCTCAGATCGACGTGCCGCACGGATTCATCGCCGGCGAGCCCAGCGAGTTCGTCAGCTCGGCGGACCCGGACTACGCCAGCCGAGAGCCGTTCGAAGTAGACCCGCGCTGGCTCTACCTCGAGTGGAGCATGCCTGCCGGAACGCTGCGTGCCGGGCAGCAGCCGTGGCACTGGGGCATGGGACTCGTCGCCAATGACGGCGATCATCCCAGTCTGTTCGGGGACTATCGCGGAGGGGCTCGCGTCGAACGCGTCTCGTTCGCAACGAAGCCCGCTGGCAGAGCCTCCCCCGTGACCCTCGAGGCGGCGGTGGATCTGGTCTTCCAGGATGCCCACGTCAAGCTCATCGACGGCGACCGCGCGCTGCAAGGCGTGCTGGCCGCCACGTACCGGGACGGTAGCGACAACAGCGTGGGATTCACCGGTGTGTACCGCCATCAAGAGCGCGACGGCGAAGCCTCGACCCGCGTGCTGCTGCTCGACTCCGCGGGCAGTCTGAACGCGAAAATCCCGGGAGGCGCGGGGCACGTCTTCGGTGAGTACGAAGTCGCGTACCTGGTCGGCGAAACGGGTCAGAGCCGCATAGCCGCCGTGGACGGCCAGGAGCGCGAAGACTACCGCGCGTTCGGCGCCGCAACGCGCGCCGGCTTCGTTCTTGCGCGAGGTACCGGTGCGGAGCGCTGGGGACAATTCGTGACGCAGGTCGAATGGGGCTGGGCATCCGGAGACGCAAACCCCGACGACGGCGTGCAGCGGCGTTTTCGTTTCGATCCGAACCACAACGTCGGCCTGATCCTGTTCGACGAAGTGCTGGCGTGGAAGACCGCGCGCGCGGCGAACATCGCGCGCGATCCGGACCTCGATTTCGCACGCGGTCCCGGCGTGAAGCGCTTGCCCAGCAATGGGGGCGTGTTCGGCGCCAGCTACGTGAACCCCACGTTCGTATTTCGGCCCGTGGCGGAGCTCGACCTCAAGCTCGGCCTGCTGGTCGCCCAAGCCGCGTCCGACTTCGTGGACCCGGTGGAAGCGCTGTCGGGTCGCACGTACCGCAACCGCAACTACGACGGCGGCAACCCGCACGATCACGACCTCGGCCTCGAGCTCGACGCCGGCGTCGAATACCGCTACCGAATTCCCAATTTTCCGATGCTGCTGCAGGTCGGAGCGCAAGGCGGCGTGCTGTTCCCGGGGAACGCGCTCGCGGACGTCAGCGGACGCCGGCTCGAGACGCAGTACATCGGCGTGGGGCGGCTCGGCCTGCAGTACTAGTGTCCTGTCTCCGCAGATCGCTACGGAAAGCGGGCGCTACGAGCGGAGACAGGACACGTCAGGTACAAGATAGAGTGTTGTGAATAGAGGAGCCCAGAGCGGAATTTCGAGCCGCCCGCACCCCTTGGGGGCGGCTCGAAATTCTGATGCGGTTCTCTGATTCACGACATCTAGGCGCTTTCCGGGGGTGACGTTAGCCCTCGCATCGGGTCAAGTCTTGGGCTAGGTTCCCCGCGCTCCGAATGCAGTACTTCGTCAACATCGACGGCC
>DATHEN010000688.1:0-2742 GCA_035318565.1 Polyangiaceae bacterium | reverse complement strand
TTCGCAGCATCCCTGGCAATTTCGCGCAGTTTTGCTCGTGTTTCACCACCGCGCGCCCTGAGCGCGATGTCATAGAGGATGCCGTTCGCGACGCGCGCGATGCCGTCCGCCAGCGGCGCGCGTTCCGGTTCGATCTTGCTTCGCACCCAGTCGGCAATGGCCTTGTCGGCGAGCTCGCGAAACCGGCGCGTGACTGCACCGATCTCTGGATCCTCGAGCGCCTCGGTGGCTGCCGCGCTCGCAATCGGACAGCCCGGCGGTCCTCCCTCGCCCAAGCAAACCTCGACGGCGTCCTCGAACACGTTGCGCAGCGCTAGTTCGAGCGTGCGGCCCTTCTCGAAGCGAGCTCGATAGCGCGTGCCAACCCGACGGTAACGCTCCTTTAGCACCATCAGGTACAGCGAACGCTTGTCACCGAACGCGGCGTAGAGGCTCGGCTTGTTGAGCTGCATCGCGCGCGCGAGCGCGTCGAGCGAAGCGCCGGAGTAGCCCTGACGGATGAACGTTTCGCTGGCAGCGGCGAGAGCCGTGGCGAGGTCGAACTCGCGGGGGCGCCCGCGTTTTCCGGTCGTCGTGGGCATTTATGTACCGAACAGAACAAAAATGTTGACGTGGAACCCTGAAACCATGATTTATGTACCGCACGGAACAAATATCACCAGCCGGGAGTCGCAGCATGAAACTTTATTATTCGCCTTTCGCGTGCTCGCTGGCTGCCCACGTTGCATGCCGAGAGGCGGGGCTGAACGTCGAGCTGGTGCGGGTCGAGCTCCCGACCAAGCGCACTGAATCCGGCACGGACCTCTTTGCGGAGAATCCGATGGGCCAGGTCCCGACACTGATCCTCGATGACGGACGGATTCTAACGGAGAACGTGGCCGTGCTCTTCTACCTCGCGGAGCGCGCAGCCGGGACCAAGGTCTCGCCGGCGCCGCGGGATACGTACGAGCTCGTGCGCTGGCTCGCGTTCGTCTCGACCGAGCTCCACAAGAAAGTGCTCGCGCCGATTTACAACCCGTGCCCGGACGCGGTGAAAGACTTCGCGCGAACCTGCGGCGATCGCGCGTTCGCCTTCCTGAATACGCGCCTCGAGTCGCGGGACACCTTGCTCGGAGAGGAGTTCACCGCCGCTGATGCGTATTGCTTTTGGGCGCTGATGCTGATGCCGCACTCCGGGATATCGCTCGAATCCTACCCTGCGTTGCAGGCCTATCACGAGCGCCACCGCAAACGCCCAACCGTGCGCGAGGTGCTTCGCTATGAGAAGGCCCAGTGGGACAAGCCATTTGCGGCCGCGCCCGTTTTGATCCAAACCGCGAGTGCGTGAGTACGCCGGCGTCAGCGCGTGAGTACCTGCTCGGCCTCGTAGCGAGGATGCTGGATAAGACGCCGACGGCCAGCGGTGTCGGTCGAGATGGCCGGCCCACGCAGAGCTCGAGCGATACTCCAAGCTGGCATGCCTCCCGAGTGGCTTTGGCGATCTTGCCTATGATGAAGTAGAGCGCGTCGCGCCGCTCTTTTTGCTTCTCTTCATTCAGAAGCGCGCTGGCTCTGAGCGCAGGGCGGCCCTCAGCCCGCTAGCAGGCCGGAGCTGCCCGGGCGCTCGAGCCGAGCTTCTGCGCGGGCAAATGCTGCTGCCAGAAGGCGTGCGCGCGCTCGCGCGACCAGGGGTTCGGCAGCACGATTGCCTCGAGCGCGCTGCGCAGCGCCTCTGCCGAGCGCGGACGCTTTTCGGGATCCTTTTGCAGGCAGCTCATGAGCAGCGCCTCGAGCTCCGGCGCGATCCCTTGCACGTGCTTCGAGGGTGGCTCGGGCGCCTTCGTGATGTGAGCGAGCGCGATGGCGATCACGCTGTCTTCCACGAACACGTGCGTACCGGTGAGCATCCAGTAGCCCACGCACCCGAGCGCATAGATGTCCGCGCGCTGATCGACGGCCTGTTCACCGAGCGCCGCCTCGGGCGCGAGGAACGCCGGCGTGCCCACGATTTGTCCCGCGACCGTTTGGCCCGTCCCGGGGGCGCTCAACTCGAGCGACTTCACGAGCTCGTCATCGTCGTCACGGTTCCAGCGCTTGACCAGACCGAAGTCGAGAACCTTCAGCAGATCCACGCTGCTGCCTTTGCGCGACACGAACAGGTTGGCGGGTTTGATGTCGCGATGAATCAGCCCGCGCGCGTGAGCTTCTTCGAGTGAATCGCAGGCCTGTATCAAGAAGTACACGACCCGCTCCGACGGCAGCGGGCCAAAGCGCTCGACGAGTGTGTCCAGATCCACACCGCGGAGCAGCTCCATCACGTAGAAGAGCACGCCCTCGGCCGACACGCCGAAGTCGTACAGCTCCACGGTGTGCTGGGACTCGAGACTTGCGGTGACTTGCGCTTCGCGTTCGAAGCGCCGCATCACGAGCTCCCGCGCCCGCTGATCTTTTGCGCCCAGCATCTCGGGCTTGATCAGCTTCACCGCCGCGGGCCGAGCCAGCAAGCGATGACGCCCGAGCCAGACTTCGCCCATGCCGCCTGCGCCGAGGCGCTCTCTGAGCTCGTAGTTGCCCACTCGACGCGCCTTCTGCACGGCTGCCGACAGCTGCTCGAGCACTCGCGTCGGCGCCCAGGCCAGCACCGCACACACGAGGGGCGGAATCACATAAGACGTCACGACCGCGCCTTCGGGCCAGGGCCGCCCCGTCACTGCGAAGATCAGCGCCATCGCCAGCGGAACCGTCGCTGCGGCGGCGAGCGAC
>DATHEN010000687.1:0-3339 GCA_035318565.1 Polyangiaceae bacterium | reverse complement strand
TTGGCTTGGTGCCCTTGCCGCCATACATGTTGACGAACCACAGCGAGAGCACGGGGACCTCGATGGTGTTTAGTGCGGCGACGGTCCAGCGCAGCACTTGCGCCTCACCTGCGAGATCCTGGGGCATCAACTTGCCGCTCTTTCGTGCCAGGTAGAGCAAGATTGCGCCGGACTCGGTGACCACGACGCCATCGTCATCGATCGCGGGAATCTGCCCGAATGGATTGATTGCGCGGTACGCGGGTGAATCGAGATCGTGGTTCGGGTGATCAATCCCCACGACCTCGTAGGGTAGCCCCATCTCTTCGAGCGCCCACAGGACGCGCAAGTCGCGCGTGTTGCCGCGCGCCATGTCGTTCACTTTAGCGAAGCCGTAGATTCTGAGCATGCGCGGAGCATAGCCCGTTCGCGGTCGTTTCCAAGTCGTGTAGACGCTCACGGTTTCAGATAACGGGACAGCTCGCTCGCGACTTTCTCGTGCTCCGCGCCGTAGAGGTAGGTCTCGTAGCGGGTGTCGCCTTCTAGGTAGAGCTTGAGGAAGGCGACGGCGTAGCGGGCGTTCATGTCGAAGTCGTTCTCGAAGCGGTCGGTCGAGTAGTAGTGGTCCTTGCCCTTGCCTTCCATGTAGATCTTCTTGGTGCTGGCCGGAATGGAGTTGTAGTGGGCAAAGGCGTTCGAGCTCACGGCGGCTACGCTGTCGAGCTCGGCGGCGATGATCAGGGTGGGGGCGGTGATCTTCGGGAAGCTCGCGCCCGGAGCGTACGGCTCCATGGGAATCGCGGCCTGGATGTCGTTGCCGACCTCGTTGGCGGCGATCAGCGTACCGCCGCCGCCCATGGACTGACCCATGAAGCCCACGTGCGCCGTATCGAGCTTGCCGGCGAGCGGGCCGCTCGCGTTGAGCGTGCCGCGCACGACGCCGAGCGCTGCTTTCAGATCGACCGCGCGCGCGTCGTTCCAGTCGGACGTGCTCGTGGGCTGCATCAGCAGCGCCACGATGCCGTGAGACGCAAGCACGCGACCCCAGATCTCGTAGTCCGTGTTGTTCGCCGTCAGGCCGGGCGACAAGATCATGACCACGAACGGGCCGTCGGAATCTGTCGGGTAGTAGACCAGGCCTTCCGCGTACTCGGACGCTTTCGCTCCCTCCGTGAAGGTCTCGAAGGCGTGAGGTCCTTCGACTGCGACGTTGACCTCGTCGTCCGCCGCCGGAGGCTCGCCCGCGTCCGCGGTCATGCCGCCGGACCCAGCGGACGCGCCCGAGTTGCCGCCAGCCGTGCTGCCTGCCATCGGTGGCGCCATCGTTCCCGCCACGGGCATGGCCATCGTGCCGCCAGTGGCCGCGGACATTCCCGCGATCGGCGCGGCGGAATTCCCAGCCGCGGCCCCCGCCATCGGTCCGGGTGGCGCGACCGCCGGCGCTCCAGCGGCAGGCGCGCCGCCGGTGACGGGGAGCTGTTGGGAGTCGTTGGACCCGGAGCTATCGCTGCACGCTGCGATCACGAGGACCGCTGCGCTCAGCGCGGATCGTCCTGTATGAGCTCGTCGCTTCGGCTTCATGGCACGCGCCTCCCACCCGTGCGGAAGGCTCGGCTCACTGACGACGCCGGCCCGATCCGCAGCTAGACCCGTTCTAGTCGGAACTGCGAGCGCCGTCCATCACGCACCGCCGCGCATGTCCATGCACACGACGCTGGCCCGCGCTCCCAAACGGGCCTACTTGGTTGCGACGTCTTCCAGGATGATGCCCTCGATGTCGCCGTGCTCGAGCAGCTGTGATGCAACCCGCGAAAGCAGCTCGCGATCGCGATGCGTGCGCTCGGCGCCTTCCACGCGCAGCGCCAATGCGCCGACCAAGCGGAGACTGTGCTGCTCGGTTCCGAACACCAGCAATGGTTCGAAACTGACGTAGTAAGGGCCGCTCGAGTCGACAGCACAGTGAGTTTGCCGTGCCCGCAGAGAGTTGCGTCGCGGACGTCCTCGTCGCATCGCGCGCGCCGTGGGACGCGTATTCGGACGACATCGATGTCGTCGAGTCCGCGATCGTCAACGGTACTCAGACGACCGCGCGCGCCGCGGTCGGAGTGCTGACCGCGAGTCCCTCGCCTGCGGGCGTCGGGATGTGCAGCGGAACCCTGATCTCGTCGCGGGTGGTGCTGTCCGCGGCGCATTGCTTCGGCGTGCTGACCGCCAGCGGCAACGGGGATACGAACAATCCGCCGAGCTTTGCGCCGGCTGCCAAGTCGTGGCGTTGTGCCGCGGGTGCCACCGCGTGCGGGGCGGGCGGCACCTTCACGATGACTAGCGCCAGCGGTACGACGCTCTCGCGCGCCGTTCAACGCTTCACTCTGTACGAAAACGCGTACGGCAGCCACGAGGACTCGACGAACCATCGCCCGAACACGGCCGTCGCCTGCCGGGCGACTCCGGTGGGCCGCTGCTCAACTCGGCGGGCGAGATCGTCGGCGTGTTCTCGGCTGGCAACAGCACGACGGCGAACGACGTCCTGGGTCTGGCGTACAAGGACAAGCTCTGGATCAGCCAGATGAACGCAATCTACGGCAACCACCAGCTCTGCACCGAGTGCTCGAGGGTGACGTTGAAGACGTCGGGCAACTTCTTCGTCGTGGCCGAGGGCGGCGGTGGCGGCGCGCTCAACGCCAACCGCACGTCGGCTTCCGTGTGGACGACGTTCCGCATCGTCCACATCGCGCCGACGGGGACGACGCCGACACTTTGGGCCGGTGTGCAGGCTCCGAATGGTCAGTGGGTGGTCGCCGAGAATGGCGGCGGTGGGACGGTCAATGCGAACCGCGATCGGCTTGGCTCGTGGTCGACGTTCCGCTTCCAGACCAAGATCAGCACGGGCGCCACGACGTTCCAGACCATCGGCACGAACCAGTTTCTCGTGGCCCCGAACGGTGGCGGCGGCACGGTGCGCGCCAACAGCGCGGCAGCCTCGACCTGGGAGACCTTCACCTTGACCAACCTCTGACGCCGTGTTGCGCGCTTTGCGGTGAGCGCTCGCCAGGCGCTCACCGCACGCGCGCGAGCGTGCTGCCAGGGTACGCTCGGGACATGTCGGTCGATCGAAGCCTACTCGGAACTAGAACGCGTCGTAACCGCGGCGCTTTCACTTTGCGCCGCCGACCTGCTCCAGCACGAACGGATAGGTCACGACCACGATGCCTCCGCCCTCAGGCGACGGGAAGCTCCAGCGACGCACCGCACTCACGATGCACTGCTCGACTTTCTGATTGCCGAGGTCCGAGCTGTTCACCGCCGCGGTCTGAACCGCGCCCGTCGGCGAAACGATGAACTGGATGGCGACGCGGCCTT
>DATHEN010000686.1:0-5426 GCA_035318565.1 Polyangiaceae bacterium | reverse complement strand
CACCGCGACTTGAAGCCGAGCAACATCTTCCTCGCGATACCGGATGCGGAGCCCGCCGACGAGCAAACGACGCTCCCCTCGATGTCCGGCAAGCCCTCCGCCGAACGCGTCAAGATCCTCGATTTCGGCATCGCACGCGTGGAGTGGGCGGAGACGCGCCTCACCAACATGGGCGCGCCGCTCGGTACGCCCGGCTACATGTCTCCCGAGCAGGAGCAAGGCGTCGAGATCGACGCGCGCAGCGACCTGTTCGCGCTCGGCGGCGTCATCTACGAGTGTCTCACGGGTATCGCCCCGCCCGCGCGAAGCAGCGAGCTCTGGAGCGAGCACGACAACTTGAATGGACCCGAGAGCGGCGTCAAACGCGCGCTCCTCGCCATACCGGACAACTGGCGCAAAGTCATCGAACGCGCCATGGCGCCTCTCCCGCGCGATCGCTACCCGGACGCGCGCGCGATGCGGGAAGCGCTGGTGCAACTCGCGCCAGCGCGTGCCCGCGCGTCCGCCGAATAGCTGAAAAATCAGGCCGAATAACTACAGGGCCGGCTTGACGTACGAATAGCAGTCCCAGCTCGTGCCGCCTTTGGAGGGTGGCGGCGCGGACACCCCGAAGACGTTGCACATCTCGGCGGTGTACGCCTCGTTGCCGAACGTCAGGTTCTTGTCGAGCTTGTTGTCGACTTCGCACTCCCACAGGATCTTGTCGCCCGGCGCGAGCGTCAGATCGCCCGTCAGGGCACCGGGGACCCTACGAGTGCGATCGGGCGTGGGATTCGTGTTCACCGAGTCGTAGTAGAACAAGTCCGCGTGAGCCCAGTCGAAGACCTCGTACACGAGCTGGCGCTCGCTCGGGTTCGCCTTCGGGATCTTGTATGCGGAGAAGCGCGTGGTGTTGGCGTGCACGTGGCCCGTCAGGGTCACCAGACGGCGCGGCGTGGTCTCCGTGTTTTCACACTCGCCTTCGATGATCTGTTTGGTGCGCGGCGGCACGTTCATGCCAAGCCCGCCGATCCACCACAAAGTGGCCGCGGGCTGCGTCACTTCTTCCGGGCGCTTGTATTTGAAGTTCGCCCAGGACTCTTGCAGGATGTCCTCTTTGCCCTGGTTCACGAAGTGCACGCTGTAGGACAAACGCGTCTTCGGCGGCAGCATCATGGCCATTCCGATATTCTCTTGCGCCAGCGGCTTGCCTTCCTCGGGCACGCTGATGCGCGCGCCCTTGGGATCGATACCGTTTTGCGCGCCCACCATGAAAGCCCACTCCGCCCCGGGCACGGCGGCGCACTCTTCCAAGAAGCCATCCGGCTTGTTGGACGCCTTCTCGCGGTCCTGGGTGGAGAAAATGATCATGTGATGCGTGCCGGGACGCACAGTGGAGTCGTAGTCGTAGAAGTAGACGAGCTCCTCGTTCGGGCTCGTCATGTACATGCAGGTGTTCGTCTCTTCTCCAGGCTTGAGCACGAACTTCGCGACCTCGGCCTTGTCGTCGTAATTCTTGGGGCCGAAGTGCAGCTGGAAGCCTTCCGAAGGATCGATTTGCTCGAGCTTCAAGCAGTCGCCCTTGTAGGACGTCAGGCTGTTCTCGCAGACCTCATCGTTCTTCGTCCCGATCTTCTCGTCCGTGCCGCCACATCCCACGAGCAGCAGCGGCGCCACTCCGCACAACGCCGCCAAACGGGCGATCTTCATGACTTCCTCGCTAGCCACCGGGAGATGATGTCTCACTGTATGGTGCATTAGAGCAGCCGGAGCGCTCTCGCCAGCTCATGCTGCGAACATTCTTGCTCCCATGACCGCGTTTGCCCTGGCGGTCAGTAGCGCGCGCGTATCACCGCATACCGCTGATTGGTTCCGCCGAGTGGCAGGAGCGCCACGCTTTTCACGTCGATGTCGCGTGCGAGCACGGCGACCCGGCGCTCGACGGCGCGATCGAAATGCGTGCTCCACCAGGGGGATCTCAGGGTCTCGCCCTTTCCAAGCAGCAACACCCAGGTATCGGTCCGGCGCTGCACGAGCAACTCGGCCGGAATGCGCTTGGAGGTGTGGCCACCGGGTAGCCGAGCGATCACGGGATCGGTGATGCCGGCCAGGTCGACGATCGTCGCGTCGGTTGCCGCCCCGACCCAGCCGATGTCGAGGGCCGCCACGTGACGCGCGCCGGCGAGGGGCTGCCGAGCGCTCTCGATGAGTGCCGCCCGATGATCTCCGACCTTCATCGCGCGCACGCCCGTCGTGGCGAAGACGACGACGGAGAGCGCGCACGCACTGCCGACACGGCTGACGGTCGCCCAGACGGGCGCTCGCGCCGCGAGCCCGGCACATACGAAGATCACGAGGGGTAACAGCGGGGTTGCGAGCCGATACAACGCCATCCAGTCGCCGCCGGAGAGCACGAGCGCACCAAAATGCACGAGCACGGCGAGCGCCACGGCGCGCGCGTGAGCGTCGAGACTTCTATAACCTCCGAGCGCCGCGAGCATCGGCAGAGCCCCGGTGCCGAACGCGGCGCCGACCGCGTAGACCAGACCGTGCTCCAAGTCGGACGGCTTCGCCCAGACAGCCAGCGGCGCCGGCTCCCCGAACAGGCCTTGGCGCACGAGAGCCACGGCCAGCGGTGGAGCGAGCGCCAGAGCGAGCGCCAAGCCCAAACCTCGCGCCCGTTCGTGGCGAGCCACGGCGCTACCGAACGCCAGGACCATCGCCCAAGGCATCAGCTCCGGCCTGAGCGCCGCGGCGCTACCCGCTGCCAGTGCGCCGGCCCGACCGCGCGCCAGCGAAAGTGTGCACAGCAGGGTGATGAAGCCCGTTTCCATCCCGGAAACGGCCCAGGCCGCGAGCGACGCCGAGCAAAGCAGCAACAAAAGCGGCGCGAAGCGCCAGGCTGAGCCTGCGCGGGCGGAAATCCAGCGGCCCAGCAGCATCACCGCCAGCGCGTACGAGGCGGCTCCGATCCACTTGGCAGCTACGAAGGCGCGCCACACCGAGCTGCCCGCAAAGGCTGCCAGCACGTACGCCCAGCCCAGTGGGGTCACTGCATCCACCACCGGCCCGTCGCTGTTGAACCGGTAGCCCACGCCGGTGGCGATATGATGTGCGACCCGAGCGGTGACGAGCGCGTCGTCCACCATGAAGCCGCGCAGCAAAGCGAGCGGCACGAGGGCCAGGATCAGCGCCAGGAGTGCGCCGCGCCCATTCGGAAGCGATCCGAGCGACAGCACCCGTCGGAGTACAGAGAAAATGCCGGCAAGCTGCAACATGAGCGGGCTTTCAGGCGGCTAGCCGAGAGCGATGCACGCTGTCCACTCCTCGGCTATTGCACCGCAAAAGTTCCGGCGGGCACGCGCCCGTTCTTACGATTGCGTCCGGATGTCAGCAATCCACGTCATCGTTCGCCCCCGCCCCGAGCAAGCCCCCGAACCCGCACTGGCGCCACTGTATGGCCTCTTCGACGTCATCGTCGATGGTGTCAACCTGACGGCCCGCATCGGCGACGGCCAAGCGCTCAGCCTGCTCGCCGAGCTCGGCCAAGCCGTGGCCGAGCTCGCGGCCGGACGCCGCGACCGCGCCACGGTTCAACTCTACGCCGACGACGAGGCCTGGGAGCTCGGCTTGGAGACGGACGCGGACGCCGCTCTCATCACGGTCTTTCGCACGGGGCCCAATCCCGAGGTCGCGGTCTACGAACGCCGGCTCACCTTTTCAGCGCTGCGCGAAGCGCTGCTGGGCGCGCTCCGCGAGCTGCCCGCTCGCGAGCTGCCGCGCGGTGTGGCCACGGCGCTTCAGACGGCGCGCCGCGCGCTCGAGTCCATGCCGGACATTCTGCGCCGGCCCGCACTGGAGCGCGCTCCGGTGAGCATCGGACCGCGCTCGGCCAAGGGGTTCGCGTTCAGCGCACGACTGCCGCTGCGCCACGCCCGCCCTGCCAGCAGCGCACGCAGCAACGAACCCCACGTCGAGCGCGCCGACCTGCACGCGCTGCTCGCACGCGGTGAGTTCTCGGTCACCGCGCGCGGCCGCACCACCAGCTTGCCCAACTGTCACGTCTTTCTCGTCGCCGAGCGGCTCCTGCAGCTCGCCGGCGAGGTGTTCGAGGCCTGGCAAATCGGCCGCCCTCTGTTCAAGCGCGTGCAAGTCAGCGGCGGACGCGTGAGCGTGCGCCGCGCGCTGCGCGACGGACCGCTGGCGCTCGGGATTTCAACGCCGGAGCTGGCGGCACGTGGAGAGAGCGTGACGTTTCCGGAGATTGACCCTCCGCTGTTCGTCGAAGCCGTGGTGCGCTTCGCGCGCGCCGTGGCCGACGCCTTCCAGCGCCAAGATGCCGCGCAGCAACGCAACCTGCGCGCGCTCGCGCTGGTGCAAGCCGCGGGCGCCCTTCACGAACGGCTCAACGAGGCCTCCACCGACGATACGCTGACCAATCGCGAACCGGAGAGCTATCGCTCGTTCGGCGTCCCGGCACGCAGGCACGAAGGCCGTGGACCCTGGGAGCACGGCGGCAAAATGCGCTTTCTGGCGCGCTGGGTCGCGGCCGTGCCCGGCCTCGACCTGCGCTCGACGTTCCTGTGCGGCGATCGCTTGATCGTGGGCTCGGCGCGCGAGACGACCTGTCTCGATCGCAAGAGCGGCAGCGTCGTGTGGCGCATCCCCAACGCACGCGGTGCGAGCGTGGTGACGCCCGCCGGACTCGCGCGCTTCCACGCCGACGGCACGCTGATTCTGTACGACCTCGAGACGGGCATCAGCCGCTTCAAGACGATCCTGACAGCGCGCACCGGCGGCGGAGCGAGCGGTGCAGTGGTGCACACTCCGGGGCTGCCCAAGCTGCTCGTGGTGGCCGAAGGCGAGCGTTCCATCACGGCCATCGATTTGATTTCCGGCGACGTGCGCTGGCGACACACGGCGCGGCGCCCCGCCAACTTCAAGGTGCGGCGCGCCGGCAAGCTGCTGTTGATCTCGGGCGGCGACTGCGCGCTCATGGCGCTCGACGTCGCGAGCGGCGAGGCCGTTTGGCGAGTGCGCGACCGCTTGCCGTTCTCGGGCGACATCAGCGTGGAGCACGACGCGGCTTTCGCCCTGTGCACCGGGCCCGTCGGGCCGTCGCGGCTCCACAGTCTGGACCCCTGGTCCGGTGAGCTGCGCTGGACCATGGAGATCGAAGAACGGCCGACGCTCGGCCAGACGCCGCTCGTGACTTCACGCGTGGTGGTGGTTCCGATTCGTGATCGACGCGGCGTGGGCGCCTTGGGCTTCGATCGCGAGACCGGTGCCTCGCTCTGGCAGCAAGCGCCCGGCCTGGCCTCGCCCACGACGGCTTGGCTCGCGGTGGACGACGCCGTGTTCGCCAACAGCGCGTCGGGGAGCCTCTTGTGTTTGGACAGCACGAGCGGCGGAGTGCGCTATAGTCACGTGTTCGCTCGCCACGTGGA
>DATHEN010000685.1:0-2068 GCA_035318565.1 Polyangiaceae bacterium | reverse complement strand
GAGCTCACCCGGCTCGATCGGCGTCCGCGGCTCGCGCTCGTTCCCGGGCTCGGCGCCGTCACATTCGGCAGCTCGCTCGGCGAAGCGCGCATTGCCGGTGACCTGTACGCGCACACCGCGCGCGTGATCCTCGATGCTCTGGCCGTCGGAAGTTATCGACCGGTCTCGGAGCGCGAGCTGTTCGAGGTCGAATACTGGAGCCTGGAACAGGCCAAGCTCAAGCTGTCGAAGGCACCGGCGCGAGCGCTCGATGGACGCATCGCCGTCGTAACCGGCGCCGCGAGCGGCATCGGGCTCGCCACGGCAGCCCACTTGCTCGAGCTCGGCGCACACGTCGTCGCCAGCGACCGCGATACTGAACGTCTGAAGGCCGCAGCAGCGACGCTTTCGTCTCATGGGTTGCGCGCCACGACTTGTACCAGCGACGTGCGTGACGAGACGGACGTGGCAGCCCTGTTCGACTTCGCCGTCTCACATTTCGGCGGGCTCGACATCGTGGTCTCCAATGCCGGAACGGCGCCGAGCGGCTGGCTGCACGAACGCGCCGGTCACGATGCGCTGATAGCCTCGCTCGAGATCAACCTGCTCGGCCATCAGCACGTGGCGCGCGCCGCGACAGCCGTGTTCTTGAGACAGGGCATCGGGGGCTGCTTGCTCTTCAATGCCTCGAAGAGCGCGTTCAATCCCGGCCCCGAGTTCGGACCCTACGCGGTCGCCAAGGCGGCGCTGATCGCTCTCATGCGGCAGTACGCCGTGGATCTCGGCCGTCATGGCGTGCGATCCAACGCGGTCAACGCGGATCGCGTGCGCACCGACTTGTTCGGCGGCGGTGTGCTCGAAGCCCGCGCCAAGGCGCGCGGCCTCGACCCTCAGCAGTACTTCGAGCAGAACCTGCTCGGCCGCGAGACCCGCGCGGAAGACGTGGCACACGCCTTCGGTTGGCTCGCCCGCGCCGAAGCCACCTCGGGCGCGGTGGTCACGGTCGACGGCGGCAATCCGGCCGCGTTTCCGCGCTGACCGAGACCGGCTCGGTCACGCCGGACGCCTGTCACCTCACCCAGGTCGTGAGCGGGTAGTTCCAGGTCTTGTTGTTGAAGACGCTCAGCACACTGCCGAGCGGGCCGGTGCCTGCGCCCGCTTCACACTTGGTCTTTGCGCCGCTCTTCTCCGTGCACTTCTGATGCGGGAAAAACAGCGTCTGCGTGCTGAGCACGATCTCGGTGCAAGAGCCCATGGACTTGATCGGGCAGCTGTTGAAGAGCTCCACGCCGATTCCCAGAACGTCCACGTAGCCACCGCACGCGCGAATATCCACCGTGAACACGTTACCCAAGACCGGGATGAAGCTGAGCGGCCCGTTCTGCGTGCAGTAGTACGCTTTGGGCGGGTTCTGGAAGATGTTGCCGTAGAAGGACGCTTCTTGCTTCCCGAATGCAGACGAGTGGCCGGTGCCGATCGTCAACTGGTTGTCGTCGCCTGTGCCCGACCGTCCATCCGCATTCTTGTAGTGAGCCGACATTTCGATGGCGATGTGCTCGCCACTGCCGTTGGTGAATGCGAGCATGCAGGCCGTGATCTTTTCCTGGCAGATCCGCTCGCACGGTGCGGTCTTCCAACTCGACGCCAGGCCGAGCTCGCCCCTCAGTCGCAATACCGAGCCGGTATAGTCCTGAAGGCCCAACACGTCGTCGGATTTCAGGGCGCAGCGCACGAGGTACGCGGCCGAGATGATGCCGGAGTCGCTCGACATGAGGCCCGTGCGCGAGCTCATCAGCCCGTCCGCCTGCCCCCAGCAGTCGCGACCCGGTGTTCCCGAGGCGCCACAATCCACGGGTAGCACCGTATTCGGATCCACCGCGCTCGCGGCGTTGGCCGGCGACAATCCGTTCATCGAGGTGAAGCCGTTCACGGAAATGAAACCGTTCACGGAAATGAAGCCATTCACCGAGGTGAAGCCGTTCATGGAGGTGAAGCCGTTCAGCGAAATCAGGCCGTTCATCGCTGTCAGCCCGTTGATCGACATCAGGCCGTTCATCGCTGTCAGCCCGTTGATCGACATCAGGCCGTT
>DATHEN010000684.1:0-10559 GCA_035318565.1 Polyangiaceae bacterium | reverse complement strand
CAGGCGCGCGGCCAGCTCCACGTTCTGGCGGCCCGTCAGCTCGCGGTAGCAATGGCTCTCGTGCGCCACCCAGCCGATGTGGGCCCGCACTCGTTCGCGCTCCGACCCCACGGGATCGTACACGACCACGCCCGAAGAGGGCGAAAGTACCGTGCCGATGATAGCGAGCAGCGTGCTCTTGCCCGCGCCGTTCGGCCCTTCGAGCAGCGTGATGGTGCCGGGTGAGAAGCTCGCACTCACGCCGCGCAGCGCAGGAGTAGCACCGAAAAGCCGGGTTACCGCGCGCACCCGAATGCGCTCTATGCGCACCACGCGGCAGCACTAGCACTACTTCACCGATCATTGTCAGAGGCTAATCCGCCCTCCTGCTGCGGGGACCGCGGGCCCCGCTCGAGTACTGGGCACACGCCGGTGTGGATCGAGGACCAACTCCGGAGTCGAGCGCGCGCGCTCGCATGCGAAGCCGAATGCGCGGCTGGACCCCACCGCCCATGGCGTTCGAACGCCTAATGCAGCCGCTGGTCCGGCCGTAGGCCAGGCTGACCGGAGATTTTCCCCTGTTGCAACCAGCTGCCGGCCTACCCCATGCTACGATCCTCACGATGACGTCCTCTGCCGTCGCGGTAGATGCTGAGCGGATCGAACGCCTCATCGAACTGCGGCGAGCCGTGGAGCGGGCGCTCGAAGGCAAGACAGCTGCCGTCGAACTGGCGCTCGTGGCGCTGATCGCGCGCGGACACGTGCTCATCGAGGACGTGCCCGGCGTGGGGAAGACCACGCTGGCGCGCGCTCTCGCCAAGGCCGTTGGCTGTGAGATGCGTCGCGTGCAGTTCACGAGTGACCTGCTGCCGAGCGACGTGCTGGGCGTCTCCATTTACGATCAACGTCGCAGCGAGTTCGTGCTGCGCCACGGGCCGATCTTCACGAACATTCTCCTGGCGGACGAAATCAACCGCGCCAGCCCGCGCACGCAGTCCGCACTGCTCGAAGCCATGAACGACGGGCAGGTATCGCTCGATGGCCGAACCATTCCGTTGCCAGAACCGTTTCTGGTGATTGCCACGCAGAATCCTCAAGACTTCACGGGCACGTTCCCGCTCCCGGAGTCGCAGCTCGATCGCTTCATGGTGCGCATCCGTCTCGGATACCCGCCGCCCGCGGTGGAAACGCGGCTGATGCTCGAGCCGGAAGTGGACCGCGTGGAAAAGGTTCCGGCCGTGCTCGATCCGCAATCACTCGTCGCGCTACAGCGCGACGTCGATCGGGTCTCGACCGACAACGCGCTCGGCGCCTACCTTCAGGCGCTGATCACCGCGACCCGCACGAGCCCCAGTTTGTCACTGGGCGCCTCGACGCGCGCCGGCATGAACATCGCGCGCGCCGCACGCGCACGGGCGCTGCTCCAGGGCCGGCGCTACTGCATCGCGGACGACATCCATGACCTCGCGGTACCGCTGCTGGCGCACCGCGTGCGTCTGGCATCGCACGCCGAGGGCTACGTGCCCACGCGCGAAGAGTCCGAGTCCGCCGTGCGCGACGTCGTGGCGCGCGTGCCCGTTCCTCTGTAACGGGGAAACCCGGCATGCCCGAGGGTCTGCGCTCCGATTTTCCGATTGTTCGCGCGCCACTACCGGGCGCCGGCGGTGCCGCAACGCCGAACGGCCAGGAGCGCTCCGGCATCAAGGCACGCGTGCTGCGTTGGTTCCGACCGCCGCGCAAGCTCAAGCTCACGCGTGAAGGGAAGTACTTCATCGGCATCACGTTCGGGGTCGGCTTCGCCGCCATCAACACCGGCAACAACCTGCTCTACCTGCTGCTCGGCATGCTGCTCTCGTTGATCGTCGTATCCGGTGTGCTGAGCGAACTGAGTCTTCGCAACCTGACGGTCGTGCGCCGTCTGCCCACTCGAGCGCAGGTGGGCCGCGCGCATCTGGTGGAAATCGAAGTCTACAATCACAAGCAGCGGATCCCCTCGTACGCCATCGAGATCGAAGACCTGCGCGCCGGGCAACCCGCGGACAAACGCTGCTTTTTCTTGAAGATCAGCCCACGCTCCGCGCAGGTGGCCGCCTACCGTCGTACCCCCGCGCGGCGCGGCCGCGATCGGCACGTTGGTTTCCGTGTAGCAACACGCTTTCCGTTCGGCCTGTTCGAGAAATCGCGCGAGCTCACGGCCGAGGGCGAGCTGATCATTTATCCAGCCGTCGATCCAGTGCAGCTGCCCGTCGATCAAGCGGGCCCCCGCCTCGGCAACGACGGCGTACTGGGCCGCGGACACGGTGATGAAACCATGGGCCTGCGTCTGATGCGCGACGGCGACGACCCGCGCGACATCTACTGGCGTAAGAGCGCCGTCGCAGGTCAGCTCGTGCTGCGCGAGCGCGCACGCGAGGCACGGCGCGACATCCACTACAGCGTCGAATCCACTCACGCCGCCGACATGGACGACGAATGGACCGCGCGCTTCGAGCGCCGCATCCGTGACGTCGCATCGCGCGCCGTGGCGCACCTGAAGCGCGGTGACGGCGTGTCCGTCCAGACGACGGCCGGTACGCGGGTTCGCGCCGATGCCACCGTGGGCGCCGATCCGATACTCCGCTTTTTGGCGCTTCTCGAGCCCAAGCGCGTGCCGGCCGCGGCGCCGCAGGGACCGCGGCCGGCCGTGAAAAGCGCCGGCATTTCGGGCACTTTGAAGCCTTTGGGCGTAGCCCCGCGCAGCGGAGCCGCGTCGTGAGATTCGGTCTGATTCACCGCATCATGACCGACGCGCTGGCCGTGCTCGGCTTGCTCGCGCTCGTCACGAGCGATCAACTGAACCGCTGGATCGGAGCCGCGATCCTCGTCGGCCTGGTCGGCGCTCTGCTGATGCCCGAACGCTGGCAGGATCGCCGTCCGATCAAGCAGCTCGGTGTGCTGGCACCGATCACGCTGCTGGTGATTCAAGCCGCGCGCTTGCTGCTCGGCGCCAGCCTGCTGGAGCTGGCGGTGGAGTTCGCCGCGGCGCTGCAGGTGGTGCGCCTCGGCACGCGACGCGGCGCCGCGCACGATCAACAGGTGATCGTGCTGTCACTCCTGCATTTGATCGCCGGCACGGTGCTCGGCAGCGGGCTCGCCTACGGACTGTGCTTCGTCGGCTTCTTGATCGTGGCACCGGGCGCTCTGGTGCTCAGCCACCTGCGTCGCGAGGTCGAGGGCAACTACCGGCAAGGCGCGCGCGACCGCACGGGCTTGCCCGTGGACGTGCCGCGCATCTTGCGTAGTCGTCGCGTGATCGGCCGGCAGTTTCTGTTGTTCACGTGCTTGCTCTCGGTGCCGATCTTCCTGTTTACCGCGGTATTGTTCGTGCTTTTTCCGCGGGTCGGCCTGTCACTCCTGCTTTTGAATCATTCTCGACCCGAGCGCATGATCGGCTTTTCGGACAAGGTCGATCTGGGCGGCGTCGGCAAATTGCGGAGCGACCCGACGATCGCCATGCGCGTGGATTATCCCGGACTTCCGCCAGAGCCGCCGCCGCGGCTCGCCCTCTACCTGCGCGGCACCGCCTTCGACCAATACGACGGCCGCAGCTGGTCGCGCAGCACCACGCAGCGCGCGCCGGTCGACCGCCACGGTCTGCAGATTCGCCTGCGACGTTTCCCCGATCCCGCGCGCGACCGCCGCATGCGCATCGACCTCGAACCCATAGAGCCGCCGGTGCTGTTCCTGCCGGCTGACGCCGTTGCCTTGACCGTAGTCACCGGCACCTCGCCGCTCCTGGGCACCGCTCCGAGCATCGTGGCCGGCCCCGAAGGTGAGTTGAAGTATTCGAGCAGTGAGGATCGCGGGATTCGCTACGAGGTCTCGCTCGCCGGCAGCAACGAACCGCCAGTGCGGCGCCTGAGCAGCTCCGAGCGCACTCGTTATCTCACGCTGCCGCGCGGTCTGCCGGCGCGCGTGCGCGACAAAGCCCAGCACTGGGCGGGCTCGACAACGGATCCGCTGACGCAGGCCCGGCGCATCGAGGCGCGCCTGCGCACTGAGTACAGCTACGATCTCGAGTCGCCGTCCGGGGCCGCGAAAAACCCGCTCGATCACTTTCTGTTCCAGTCCAAGCGCGGCCATTGCGAGTTCTATTCGACCGCGATGGCCGTGATGCTGCGCACGCTCGGCGTGCCGAGCCGGAACGTCACCGGTTTCATCGGCGGAACCTTCAACCGCTTCGGCCGCTACTACGCGGTGCGCCAGGGTGACGCTCATTCGTGGGTCGAAGCGTACGTCGAGGACAAGGGTTGGCAGCGCTTTGATCCGACGCCGCCCGCCAATTCGGCACCGCAGAGTGAAATCACCGGCGTTCTGGCGTTCGTGCGCGACTTCGTGGAGGCCGCCGCGCAACGCTGGAACCGTCACGTCGTCGGATACGACCTGCGCCAGCAGGTGCACCTGTTTCGATCCGTGCGCACGAGCTATTCGCGCTTAACGGGCACGTCCGAGCTGTTACGAATCGGCGCATCGCCGCGGCGCGTGGGCCTCCTGCTCGCCGGAGTCGTGCTGGTCTTGGCGAGCGTGTACCTGCTCCGGCGCTTCAGGCCCAAAAAGCCCGATGGTTCCGCGCCGAGCGCGCAGCCCAACGCCAGGACTTTACAAATCATCGATCTCTATCGTTCGCTCGAGGGCGCGCTCGCGGCGCGCGGCGTTGCCAGACCGTCGGGAACCCCGCCGTTAGCGCATGCGCGCACTTTGGTCGCACTGAGCCATCCCGTCGCCAACGAGACGCTGGCGCTGACCCAGTGCTATCTGGATGGGCGCTTCGGAGGACGCGAGCTCAGTGACACGGAGCGCCGCGATTTCGTCCGGCGCGTTCGGGCACTCCGCACGGGTCGCGAGGGCGAGAGCACGGAATCGCAGCGAAACACGAGTCGCGCAGCCTGAGGATCCCGCGCAACGGAGACGCGCAAACCCAACCGCGCCACACCGGTGCAGCTCTGCGGGTGCCTCGCTGACACTGTGGACAAGCGCCGCGTCCGCAGCAAATCCAACTCGTGAACGCCGCGTTACGCCGGTATGTTCAGCGAGCAACGCAGGGTGAGCGACTACGCGCGACTACCACCGCGCCATCAGGCTGCGCGCTGCGTGGGAACGCTGGCGCGACGCTTGAGGACGACGCGGGCCGTGTCCGCGGATTCCGCGGCGGCGCTCGAAGAACCGAAGAAGGCATCGTGCGTCGGACGCGCGCGGCGCGCGTCGTACTCGAGATCCGGCTCCCCACGTTCTACCCAGGCGACCACGACGGGAGCCTCTTCACTCTCGGCCTCTCCGAGCTGGACGATGTCCACCTGCACACCGGCCGCAAGTTCCTCCGCGGTTACGGCGCGTTGCACGGAGCCTAGCGGGCGAGCATGCGCAAGCGGCAACTCGCCGTCCCGCATGTTGCTGCGCGCGTACGACTGCACGATGAGCCGGTACATCTGACCCTCGGCTTCACCGAGGAGCTGTTGGTCCACGAAGGAGATCGCCGCGCGAACCCTATCGAACTGGCCAACACCGAGCGTAGTAGCTGCCAAAAGGGCCATCCAGGATGCACCCGTGGCCGCCGACGCCACGGCAGCGGCCGCGCGAGACGTGGAACGAGCTTTTCTGAGCGGGGTGGGGGATGTCACGGCAACCTCTTTGAAGAACGCGAGTGCAGTAGGTTTAGTTTCAGTCGGTCCTCATTCGGACGTAGTTGCTTAAGCAGAACTCGTGCCAGCCAGGGCGCCTACCGCTGGGTGCGGATTTGTTCGCGACGCGGCAGCACCACGCCGGCAAAAGAGGTCGTAAATGACCCGCCTGAGGTGTCAGTGTTGACCCAGGACGCCTCTAAATGAGCTCGCTGGGAATCCTGGGAAAGCTCAGTGCTGCGCGGCTACGCCAGAAGCCCAACGCAGCATCTCGGCGCAATCTCTGCGGTTCGTCGAAGTCAGCGGTTGCCCTCGGCTGCTTGAGAACGGGCCGGCCACTAGCGCGATGTCCGACCCATGTCTCACCGCGGCGAAAATGCCGCGCCTGTGGCGCTGACGGCACACTTTCCCCAGCTTGACGGCGCGAAGGGCTTCCTCACGTGAGATCCAGTCGGGAGCCTCTCCGGGCGACGGCGGGTCCTCACTCTTTCTCAAGATGCCCCGCGCCACCGCCAGCAAGCCGCGCTCGGCCGAGGCAGCGTCGTCATAGCGAATGTGCCAGGCCACCGCGGTCTGTGTCCCGTCCGAGTAGACAGCCAGGCGATCCCCGCCCCAACCCGCGGCGGCATCCCGGGCGGCCTTCATGGGCATCCACTCCTCGAGCAGCAGCCGTAAGGCTTGTTCGCCCTGGACGTCCCGGAAGCCGAGTCGGGTCGGACCCGAGGGGGATGGCAGCGGAACCGGAACGGCGAGCGGCGGCTCACGAGCGGCGTACTTTTCTGGGTGCAGCAGCTGCTCGGTGGTGAGCGGCGGGCTCTTCCACGCCGCGTCTACCGCTTGCCAACCGCCACGCCGCCGAGCCCAGTGCACGAACGGCAGGCCGTCGGCGTACGAGGCGATGACCGAGCGCTTGATGATGCCGGGCACAGCCGCGGCTTTCGCGTCGGCGGCCATCACGGACTCGGCCTGCATCAGAATGCCGTCGGTCGGTACGTCCGTCGCGCGCAGACCGCGTCCGCGCAACATGTAGTCCATCATGGCGCTGGTCGCGTCGCCTTCCGCCAGCGCATGCAGAGCTGTCTGCGCGTCCGATGCGTCTTCGCGATATGCGATCAGGCCGCGCAGATCGTAGTGCTGATCCTGTAAGGCGTGGACGAGCTCGTGCGAGAGCGTCGCTTCGCGTTCGGGTCCCTCCAGGTTCAGCGACATGTACATCGTCGTCGTGACCGGATCGTAAAACCCGGCCAGTTGCGTGGTCATCAGATCGAGCAGGCTCTGTTTGAGATCGAAATCGTGGCGCACGATGCCGAAGCCGAACAACATGTCGGTCGAGGCTTCGATGGCCGGCTTCGGCACTTCGCGATCGAGCTGCTCGCGGACGCGCTGCACCATCGCAGCCTGCGCCAGGATTTCTGCGTTGACGCTGCCTCGCACCGCGAGCTCGCGCACCACGGCCACCTGCTCGAGCGCGCGCTGCACCTCCGTGTCTGCGGCGCTGGGCGCTGTTCGCGACGCTCCGGCGTCGAGCGTGCTCGCTGGGTTCGGTCGCGCTGCGGATTCTGCTCCGCGGTTTGGACGCTCGGCTTCCGTGCGCGCCGCGCTGCACGCCTGCGCTCCCGTGAGCAGCGCGCACAGCAACACTGAACGAAACCGACCCGAACGCTCCGTCAATCTGCCACCGCGGCGCGGATTGCATCCAGAGCGGCGCGCCGATCCGGTCGCCCGAAGACCGCGGATCCGGCCACCAGCACCCGTGCGCCGGCATCCACTACGCGCTTGGCCGTGTCCGGCGCCACGCCGCCATCGACCTCGAGGTCGATCGGCAGGCCAGCGCGGTCGATGGTGCGGCGCAGTGCCTCGATCTTCGGCAGTACCGCGGGCAGGAAACTCTGACCGCCAAAGCCGGGATTGACGCTCATCAGCAGGATCAGATCCACGTCCTCGAGCACGTACTGGATGTGCGCCTCGGGAGTGTGTGGGTTCAAAACGACACCCGCGCGCTTGCCGAGCCGGCGGATCTCCGCGAGCGTGCGCTGCAAGTGCGTCGATGCCTCCACGTGGACACTGATCACGTCTGCACCGGCCTCCGCGAACGCTTGGACGTAACGTTCCGGCTCCACGATCATCAGATGCACGTCGAGAGGGAGCTTGGTGACTCGACGCAGCGCCTGCACCACGATGGGCCCCAGGGTGATGTTCGGGACGAAACGCCCGTCCATCACGTCCACGTGAATCCAGTCGGCGCCGGCGAGCTCGACTTCTCGCACCTCGTCCCCGAGTCGCGCCAAGTCGGCGCTGAGGATCGAAGGGGCTACCAGGATCGGGGACTTTGGCATTCTGTTTTCCCGGATACACGAGCAAGCGGGCTCTGGCCAGGCGCAGCCCGCACCCGCGGGCCGGGGGCTCGTCGCATCTGCGCACAGGTGCGAGCGAGCGCGTGTGCTCGCTGCCTTTCTCGGAGTAGAACGGGGCGTGGCCCGTGTTACGCTGCTCGGGCAGAGCAAACATGATTACTCGCCCTCTCGGTAAGCAGGATTACGACCACATCGTGCAGGTGATCGATCGCTGGTGGGGAGGGCCAACCAGCGCCCTAGCGCATCCGATTTTCTTCTATGAGCTCGGAGCGCTGGCACGCGTGGTCGAACACGACGGCATTCTGGTCGGATTTCTGCTCGGTTTCATTGCCCCGGGTCCGCCCAAAACCGGCTACGTGCACTTGGTCGGCATCCACCCGGACTACCGCCGGCGCGGGGTGGGCAAGGTGCTCTATCAAACGTTCGAGGAAGACTGCAGGGCGGCGAGCTGCACCCGCTTGAAGGCCATTACCACCACCGGTAATGAGGGCTCGATCGCCTTTCACAAGGCGACCGGCTGGGCCGTAGCTCTGGTGGAGGACTACGCTGGACCTGCACGCCCCCGCATCGTGTTCAACAAGAACGTCTGAGATTTCCACATGGAAAGCGCGCCTCCCAGCTCGTTTCCAGCCGGCGTGCCCGCGCGCCGAGCGCGCGAGCTACTGGTTGCAGCGCTGGGTTTGTTGCAGCGGGACCGAGCCAAGGCCCCGGAGCTGAGCCGCGCCACGGAGTCGGCAGCGTCCGCCTCCAGCGCGCTGTACGACGCCGAGAAGACCGCGACGACGCCGCAGGCGGCCACCGCCGGTATCCGCATCGCCATCGAGCAGCTCGGCGCATCGCTCGCGGCCCTGCACCAGTACGAGCAACAGAGCGGGGCCCATCCAGCAACCGAGTCCGTAGCTCGAACGCTCGCGCTCTTGTATCCCGTGGCGCGCGCCTCGTTGCGCCAGCGCCGCGACGTCATGTTGGACAGCGATCAGGATAGCGCCGCCATCGAATCGCTGCGCGCACTGGCGCAGATCCCGCCCGCCCCCGAGCCCTTCGGCAGGCCGCGTAAGGACACGCCACCTTTCGAGGGCAAAGAGCACCGCAAGCGAGGCGAGCGTGTCTTTCTCGAGGTGGACATCGGCCTGCTCAGCGAGTCTTACTTTTACACCGGCCTCTCGCAGGATCTGTCGCGAGGCGGTGTGTTCGTCGCCACGTATCAATTGAAGGCACCCGGCACGCGCGTCTCCGTCTACTTCGTGCTTCCGGACGGTCACGCAGTTTCCGCCGACGGCGTGGTGCGCTGGACGCGCGACGCCGGTAGCGAGGATCTACCACCCGGCATGGGCATCGCTTTCGAGAACCTGCCCGAGCGCGACGTCACTGCGATCAACCGCTACTGCCACAATCGCGCGCCGCTCTACCACGACATCGAAGACGACTGAGCGGATACAGCATGCTGGCTTTCATCACCACCCCGACCCCGGGAGGACGCGCGTGACCGATCCGGCGGCGGCGCTGATCAGCGCCAGCGAGCTACGCGGAATCGGCTTGTTTGGAGCCATTTCCGACGATGCGCTGGGACATTTGGCCGCTCAGCTCACGATTGTCGAGCCGCCCGCCGGCGAAGTGATCTTTCGTGAGGGCGATGACGCACGCGACATGTACGTCGTCATCAGCGGCGAGATCGAAGTTCTCAAACGCAGCAAGCGCGGCATCGATTCGCGTGTTGCGCTGCTCGGCCCCGGGGACTGGTTCGGTGAGATGGGCATCGTCGACATCCAGCCGCGTTCCGCCACCGTGCGCACGCTGGCTCCCGCGCGCCTGCTTCGCATCACGTCGTCGGACCTGGATGCGTTGTACCGCCATGACATCAAAGCGTACGCGTTGATCGTGCTCAATGTGGCGCGTGAGCTCAGTCGAAGGCTAAGAGTCGCCGATAGTATCTTGGCGGACCTGATTGCCAACGTGCTCGATAGTTACTTGGCGCGCCCTGGTTCACGCTGAGCAATCTACAGCGAGCGGAGCATCCGCAGGAGCAGCTCGAAATCCGTCACGCCTGAAGCAGCGTCTGACGGACTGGCGTCCGCTCCCGCTTCAGCGTCGCTGGCTTCTGCGTCGGCGTCGCTGGCTTCTGCGTCCGGAGCATCCGCACCAGCGTCCAGGCCGCCCAGACCGGCGCCGCCACCGAATCCGCCGCTGACCCCGCCACCGCCGGCAATGCCACCGCCGCCCAGACCTCCGCTGCTGGAGGCATCCGCAGCGCTGCCCGCTGCCCCACCATTGCCGCCTCCCGTGCCCGCCCGACCCGCCGTTCCGCCGGTGCCCATGCTCTCAGGCGGCTGTGGTTGAGGATTGAGCGAGCAAGCGCCCGCGATTACGGCAGCCCCTACCCACCACCGTCGGCTCGCCACCCGCACCATGAACTGCGCACTAGCACGAGCTGGGCCACAGTGGCGGGCCAGGTCAAGGAACGATACGAGGCCAAAACCTCCGTTCTTCGCCGGCACACTCTGACACAACAGCGCGCCCCAGCGTTTTCTGAACGGCGGGCTGCGCGCTCACAGCGAGCGGAGCATGCGCA
>DATHEN010000683.1:0-5449 GCA_035318565.1 Polyangiaceae bacterium | reverse complement strand
CCGGCATACACGCGCGGGCAAGCCTCAGCGCGGAATGCCGAAGCTTTCGAGCCAGCGGTAGACCTGGCGGCGATCACGACCGAAGTGTTTGGACGTGGCGCGCACGCTCCGACCCGTGGCTTCGTATACGGCCAGGAACTCCTCGCGAGTGGGGCGTTCCAGGGCTTCGGCGCTCCCCGCCGTTCTGGTCTTTCCCGTGGGGCGCTCGGGCGCTTCGCCCGCGTTCGATTCGCGGAACAGGTCGGGCATCACCCGCACCAATGAGCGAGTGCCAATGCTGCCCGACTCGCTGGCAAGCAAACGATGCACGAGGCGATCGATGCCTCGCAGGTTGTCGGGCCACGGGTGCAGGAGCACAGACTCGACTGCTGCGGGTTGCAAGACGAGCGACTTCTGCTGAGCGCGCTCTCTGCGCCAGCGCTCGCAGAAGTGCTCCACCCAGAACAAGATATCCTGGCGTCGCTCGCGCAGCGGAGGCAGCTGGATCTCGAAAAACGAGAGGCGCGCATAAAGATCCCGCCGAAACTGCCCCGCGTCCACCAGCTTGGGCAAATCGCGGTTGGTCGCGCAAACCACTCGCACGTCCGTCTGCCGCGTGGTGACGCTGCCTACGGGACGCACCTGGCCGTCTTGCAAGACGCGCAGCAACTTCGCTTGCAGATCGCCGGGAATTTCACCCACTTCGTCCAGAAATAGAGTGCCTTTGTCTGCCGCGGCGAAAAGCCCGGCATGCGTCGCCGTGGCGCCCGTGAACGCGCCGCGTTCGTGACCGAAGAGCTGAGACTCCATCAGCTGCGGCGAAAGCTCGGCGCAGTTCAGCGCGAGGTACGGCCCGGAGCGGCCGCTCAAGCGGTGAGCCTCTGACGCCACCCACTCCTTACCCGTTCCAGTCTCGCCCAGGACGAGCAGCGGCGCGTCGTCCGCCGCGACTTGCTCGAGCGTCTGGCGCGCGCGAAGCATGCGCGGCGAGCGCCCGGGCACGGACGAGAGCTGCCCCGCCGGCGGGTGCGCGGCCCAATATTCGTCGACCACCGCGATGACGTCACCGAAGCGCACCAGCATTTGGGCCGTCAAATGGGACGCCTCGGTGATGCGCTGGCCGTTGATGCGCGTGCCGTTGCTACTACCGAGATCCGATAGCAGCGGCACGCCCAGCACGCGCCGCACCGTAGCGTGCCTGCGCGAGATGGTCCCGTGCGGAACTACGCCGTGGCGCGCGGAGCTCGGTGCATCCGCCGCTGCGCCTTCCCTACCGATGACCAGCCCATCCACGAGCTCGATCGAGAGCTGCGCGAGCTCCGGCGGAAAAACGAAATGGAGAGCGAGCGGCCGCATCGACGCTGCGGAAGACGTGGGTTCCGCAGGCGAAGTCGTGCTGTCCGGCGGCCGCACCGACATGAGGCTCAAGTCTACCGTCGGACGCGTCGCCGCTCAACCCGCACCCAATCGCCCGCCGCTGCGTCGGCGAACCCCGCGTGCCGCTAGCGGTAACCTTCGGCTTGTAAGGCAAACATGCGCGCGTAGCGGCCGCCCTTGGCGACGAGCTCGTCGTGACCGCCCATCTCCACGATTTGCCCGCGCTCGAGCACGATGATGCGCTCGGCCATGCGTACCGTCGGGAAACGATGCGAGATCACCAACGTGGTACGCGTGCTCGCCAGCTCGCGGAAGCGTTCGAACACGGCGTGCTCCGCTTGAGCATCCAGGGCTGCCGTGGGCTCGTCCAGCACGAGGATGTCGGCCTCTTCGCGCATGAACGCCCGCGCCAGCGCGATCTTTTGCCACTGGCCACCGGACAGCTCCGAGCCGTCTGCGAACCAGCGCCCCAGCGGCGCGTCGAGGCCGGCGGGCAGCGAGCTCACCAGGCTGGCAGCACCGCCGCGTTCCACCGCTCGCTCGAGCCGCGGCTCACTGTCGAGATGCTCGACGCTGCCGAAGCCGACGTTTTCGCGCACGCGCAGCTGATACTGATTGAAGTCCTGAAAAATCACGCCAATGCGCCGGCGCAGCGCGTCCGGCTGCCAACTCTTCAGATCGCGCCCATCGAGCAGGATCCGTCCCTCCGTGGGCTCGTAGAGGCGGGTCAACAGCTTGATGAGCGTGGTCTTGCCGGCTCCATTTTCACCGACCAGCGCGACGCTCTCACCCCGCGCAATGGCGAGGTCGATCGAGCGCAGCGCCCACTCCTCTTTGCCTGGATAGCGGAAGCCGACATTTTCGAACACGATGCCGGCTCCTGCGCCGCCGCCGGCATCACTGCCCGCGGCCAGCGTCGCATCGCGGCCCGCGACGGCCAGGTATTCGAACAGATTCGAAAGATAGAGATTGTGCTCGTAGATGGAGCCAATCGAGCCCAACGCCGATTGGAACGACTGCTGTCCCTGACGGAACGCCAGCACGTAGAGCGTCATGTCGCCGAGTGAGAGTTTTCCGGCGGCAGCCAGCAGCGCCACAGCCGCGTACGCAGCATAAAACGCGGACGTTGCCAGCAAGCTGAGCGCGTGAGTGACCGTGGTACGCTTCACCGCGAGCTTGCGATCTTCGCGATAGAACTGCTCGGCGAGCAGCTTGTACCGATCGAGCAAGTGCGAGCCGATCCCGAACAACTTGACCTCTTTGGCGTGCCGGTCGTTCGCGAGCACGTGTTCGAGGTACATGAGCCTTCGAGACTCGGGCGAGCGCCAGTTTCTGAGTCGAAACGCCGCCTTCGAATAGCGCATTTCGGCGAGCGTCGCCGGCACGGTCGCTACGAGCAGTCCGAGCGCCGCCCAGGGGCTGAAACGCACGAGCAGCGCGGCATAACCCGCCAGTGTCAACACGTGCTGTACGAGCTGGAACGCATCTGTCACCAGCGCCACGGGCCGGGACGACGCCTCACGCCGGGCGCGGGTCAGCTTGTCGTAAAATTCGGAGTCTTCGAAGTGCTCGAGGTCGAGGCCGAGCGCCTTGTCGAGAATATTGACGTTGATGTCGATGCCGAGGCGCGCGCCGAGCACGATGCGCACGAGGCTCAAACCGCGCTGAACGGAGGCCAGCGTGGCCACCAGCGCGAGCTCGATGATGACCCAGCGCAGCGCCAACTCTGCGGAGCGCGCCACGACCGCGTCCACGATGTGCTTGCCCACGTAGGCGATGGCGGGCGGCACGGCCGCGCCCACCAAAGTCAGCAGCATCAGCGCGAGCGTCAGCGGGCGCGAAGAGCGCCACACCAGCGCCAGAGTGCGCCGCACGTGGCCGAACGTTCGGAGGAATTTCTCGGGAATCCGCGCAACCTAGCAGAGCTACCCGGGGTGTAACGCCTCGACGGAATCAGCGTGCTGGCTTTGCCGGCACTGTGGCTTTCTGCTGAACGTTTCCATCTCGATCGTGCCCGGTTCGCGCGTCCGTGCCGCCGCGCGGGGCCTTGGAGCTCTCGTCGCCGGGCACGCGGTCCTTGACGGACTTCTGAGCCTCGGGATGAACACTCGCATCAGTGGGTGGCTGCTGCTCTGACTTCTTGGTGGTCATGAACCACGAAGGAGCAATCTCCATGCCGTGTCGCACATTGCCACGATCACCCGCCCCCGCTCTCGTACGGCGCGGAATGATGCTCATGGACCACCGTCCACTGGCCGTTGATCTTGCGCAGGCCGACCGTGAGCCGCACCCGCGCCGAGCTCGCCTCCGCATCACCCCGCACCAGCAGATTCGCGTGAGCAAACGCCACGTCCGCGCCGGCCACGACTTTGAGCTCGGCGAGATCGAATTGGCCGGCCTCCCCGATGTATTCGAAGAAAGGCGGCCAGGATTGCCGGTACGCGCTCAAGCCCCTCACCTGAGTGGGCGGCGGGACGTCGAAAAAGACGACGTCTTCGGCGTGATGAGCGACCACACCGGCCAGATCGTGCCGGCGTACGGCATCCGCCCAGCCTTCCAAAAGCTGGCGGATTTGCCTTTCCTCTGTCGAAGGCAATGGGGGGCGCGCCGGAGGGGTCTTGGTGCTCATGAACGTACTGCCCGTTCATATGGCAACCAGCGGCGCACCGCTACCAGCGATCAATCCGTGTAGCCGGCGCCGCTGATCGGTCGGGAAACGACCTGCACCCGCTCGGTGCTCTGCGACCGGAACTGCAGGTCGATGCTGTCGGAGAATTCGCCGGCCGCTGCCGGCGAGAATGCGACCGTCAACGAACAGGAGGCTCCCGGATACACGAAGCCCTCCGTCGCGCAGGTGCCCTCGACGAAGGAAAAAGGCGCATTCAAGCCGAGCCCGCGAGCGCTGATGACACCCAAGGTCGCGCCGTAAACGGACGAGTTGTTCGTGAACTGAAATGTCTTTCGAGCGGAGGAGCCGGCCAGCAACTCGCCATAGTCGTAGGCAGGGCCATCGGAAATGCCAGTCGGCGTCGCGAGCGCGCCGGATCCGGTCAGATAGACGGCTAGATCTTTGTAGAAGGCCGCTCCCTCCCAGTAGTAGTTCACCCGCAAGTTCACGGACTCGGCGTACTCCGACGTGGGGGCGAACCCGACCACCAGAGTGCAGGACCCGCCATTGGCGGGAATGACACCGTTAGTCTGACAGGTGCCGCCCAGGGAGAATGGACCAAAGGGTCTGCCGCCTTCGAGAATCACGTAGCGGAGCAACGCATCGGATCCACCCGAATTGGTCAGCGTATAGGTCTCGGTCGTGGACGTGCCGATGACGATTCCACTGAAATCTCCGTCCGGGTAATTACCCTCCTCGTCCGCCAATGCGAGCGAAGGTTCTTCGCACTGTGCGGCGAGCAGCGGCGCCGCGCACAGCATCACCGCAGAAGTCGTCCAACGAATTCCAAAGCGCATGAGTCTGCTCCCAATCTCGGTGCAACGTCCGCGAGCCCACCCCGCGAGTTCGGCCCGAGTATCGACGAATCGTGAGCAGCCACAAGTCTTTTGTCTTTGATTCACCGCTCGTGTTCAGGGCCTGTGCGCACGTATTACTCGTGTGCGCGCACGTTCAATGACTCGCGCGAAAGCGTCGTGGCTACTTCGCGTCGCGCGCCTTCGGCCCGAGCAAGCTGCCGCACAGGGTCTTGCAGCGCATGTCCTTGGCCGCGCACTCGCACTTTCCTCGGCGTTTCAGCGCGAGCTTCTGCTTCATCTCCGCCACGCTGACGCCGGCTTTGCGTTCCACCGTTTTCATGTTCCACCCAGCGCGGACCTGCTTCGGAGTGCGCGGCTCGGTCGGCTCTGTGCCAGGTTCTGCGCAGCACCGGAAACTCAAGAAGTAGTAATAGAAACCTTCATCGTGCGTGTACACCTTGGGCCGGCACTGGTTGCGCACGCCGCGGTACCAGGGACCGCCGGTGTGCACGCTGTCGAACTTGCCGCGCCAGCCGGCGTCGAAGGTTTCACTGGCCACGACTTCGTCCGCGTTGCCCGTCAGGTCAGCCACGCCGTAGCTGCTGACGCACGCGGGTTGGCTGCCGCT
>DATHEN010000682.1:0-7418 GCA_035318565.1 Polyangiaceae bacterium | reverse complement strand
GAACGTGTATTCGCCTGGGCTGAGCGAGCTGGCTGGGCATTGCCCCGGACCAGTTCCGCCCGTGCCGCCGGTTCCGCCCGTGCCCGTGGGAGGCGGAGCACCGCAACCGAGGAGCAGCGCGCCAGCGCAAAGAGTCAATCGTATCCAGTGCGGTCTTTGCATTGTCTAGATCCATCCCTTAGGCTCATCCGAGAAGTGCCCACGCTAACTTTCAGGGCCCGTCAGCAGGTGCCAAAGTTCCGTCAAATGGGGCCACGATGACAGAGCCGTGCAGTTTTCCCGCGGCCCAAGTGCTGCGCTGGATTGAGCTGGTCCGGCGCTTTCACGTCAGCGCCTCCGAGCTACTCGCGGGCTCCGGCCTGAGCGAAGGCAATCTTTCCGATCCGCACGCGCGTGTTCCTGGAAGCATCGTGCTCTCGATCATCGAACGTGCGCGCTCACTGACGGGTGAGCCCGCCATCGGCATCCATCGCGGCCTGCAAGCGCACGCACTGCACTTTGGCCGCCTCGGCTTCGCGGCGGCGGCCGCGCCCACGATGAGAGCGGCGATCGAGCTCGTCATTCACTATTCGGCGGTGGTCACCACGTCGTTCAGCTTCCGGCTGCGCGAAAGCCGCCGGAAAGCCGAGCTCATCCTGGACGAGCGGGTGGACTTCGGCAGCGTCCGAGACGTGATCTTGTTCTCGACCTTGCTCGGGATGCGGCAGGTGGGCCAGGCCATGACGGGCGCAAACTGGAGTTCGACGCTCGATCTGGTCATCGACGATCCCGGGTACATGGCGGCGTTCGAGCTCGGCGAGGTGCGCTTCCGGCAACCCGTGAATCGGCTGCTGTTCGATGCCTCCCGGCTCGATCTGCCGCACAACATGCACGACCCCGCAGCGATGCGCCTCGGCATCGAGCTTTGCGAGAAAGAGCTCGGAACGCTCGGTCAAGGTGAGCGTTTTGCGGGACGCGCGCGCGGTCTGCTGTGGGATTCAACCCGCGGCTTCCGCTCGCTCGAACAGATCGCCGAAGCCTTGCACGTGTCGACCCGAACGTTGAAGCGGCGCCTGGCGGCCGAGGACACGTCCTATCGGCAGTTGCTGGACGAAGAGCGCCGCGAGCAAGCGTTGTCGTTGCTCGGCACGCCCCAACTGCCGCTGTCTCAGATCGCAGCCAAGTTGGGGTACGCCAACATCGCGAACTTCGAGCGTGCGTTTCGCCGCTGGACTTCGCAAACGCCCACCGAATACAGGCGTGACCCGAGCCGAAGCACTACTGGCCCGCGAGGTCGTAAGCTCGACCTTCACCGATGATGATCCGACGATTGCTTCTCATCTCGGCTCTGGCATGACCAGCGTCGTCACGCTCGCCGCGTCATCCTCGAGGGGCGGCAAGGGCTGAGGCGCGTACACGCGCGCGGTCAGAGTGCGTGGTACCGGCTCGAAAAACGCGGCCGGCCTGGCCTCGATTGTGACGATCGCGCGCGCGGCGACGGCCAGCGGCGTGTGCCAGATGCAGGTCACCATCAGGGCGCTGGAGAAGGTACAGACACCACCATGACTGGCAGCGGCCCCCCACATGGTGACGAACTCGGGTGTGTTGAGCACGACGCTCGCGGTCGTCGCATTGGGACCCCGGTTTTCGAGCGCCAGCTCCCAGGTGCTCAGCTCGCCGCCGGGCGCGGATGCGCGCGGTGTAAACTGCAACGCGAGGTTGCTCGGGCCAGTGCCCGGCACGGGGACGACCTCGACGGCGCCAATGTCGCAGCCGGCTCCCTGCGGGCGCTCCACGCCGAGCGCATCGCGTTCGAGGCTACAAGCTGCCGCAGGGACGGCATCGATGAGCACACTGCCCGGACCCGGCGCTCGCGTGGGCAGCCCAGCGCCAGTCTCGGCGAACGGCTGCAGCAAGAACTCCGCGCGGGTCTGTCGATCGCCGATACCGGCGAGTCCGCAACTCGCCTCACTGAACCAGTTGTGTGCCGAGCTCTGCACGATGACACCGGCCGCGCACGCACTGTTGCCCTCGGAAACGCTGACCACGGAGGCGTGGGACGTGAGCTCTGCCGTGTCGAACGCAGGCGCGCCGCCGGAGTACGACACGTCGACGATGGTCGCGTGTCTCAGCTCCAGCGAGCCAGCGCTCACACCGTACGAGGTATTGGTGAGCGTCGTGTTCACCAGGGACACGTGCCCCGTCGCCGACACGCTCCGTCCCGTGTTGGCGATGGTCAGACGCTCGGCGTCCACCGAAGCGGCAACGATCCCGCCGCTACTCAGCATACGTGTGTCACGCACGGTGAGCGCGCCCGCGACAGTGATGCCGCCGCCGTTGTTTCTGAAGTTCGCCCCAACGATGCTGCCTTGGGCAGCCCCCACGACCTCCGCAGGCATGTTTCCCGGCGGCCCCTCGTCGACGCTGCCGCCATATGCGCCACCCACGTTCGCGACGTACTCCCCGCCTTGGATCTGAACGTCCGTCGCGGCTCTCAGCGTGGGCCCCGCCGGGCCGCGGCTGTAGCCCGTGCGCGGACGCCCTCCCGGAAAGACGATCTGCTTGCTACCCCTGCCGGCCTCGTTCACTTGCTGCGAGTAGGCTCCGCCCTCGATCGTCAAACTGGCGCCGCCCCAGACTGCCGCGCCCTCGGCGGCGCCGCCGGGCGGGGACGGCGCGAATTGACACATAGGCGTGCTCGGGACCTGCGGGGCGAACACCGTGCAGTTTTCGCGCATGCCACCGCCCACGGAGGAGTTCTTCGTGAACGTTGCGTTCAGCAGGCTCGCCGGGCCGGCAGTCGCGAGCGCGCCACCTCGAGCCACACCCGGGGCTGCAGTCACGATGCGTTCGATGATCGGCGAGGGGGCGGTTTGCACGATGTGCTCCGCGAGTGTGCCGGACCCGGCGATGGCCGAGTTCTCCACGGCAGTCACGGATATGAGCTCCAGCTCGCCGGAGATTGCGACGGCGCCGCCGCTGGCATCGGCAGTTCGGGTCAGGTTGCCCGCCAGCGTGGCACCGGCCACCGCGCTGTTCCTGGAGAAGCTCGTGGACGAAATGCTCGCCTTGGCGGTGCTCGTCGTTTCCTGCGCGAGCCCGCCTCCGCGAGCTCTTGCGGCAAAACCGCCGCGTGCCTCGTTGCCGGTAAACGCTCCCCGCACGAGCACGATATTGCCGGCCACGAAGGCTCCCCCGCCTTCGGCGTCGCCACCCTCGGCGCCGGCGCCGTCCTCCGCGGCGCGGTTGGCGCCGTCCCCACTGGTCAGGATGTTGGAAGATACGATCGCATCCGTACCGAACAGCGATCCCCCAACATACACGCCGGCGCCGCGCGCAATACCACCGCGCGCAGCTGCCCCTCCGGCGACCGCGGCACTACCAGCGGCTGCCTTGATGGTATTGCCGGTGATGATAGCGCCTTCCAGAATCACGTCACCTTGCGCCCTCACACCGCCGCCCACCAGCGAGAGTGAAGGATCGCTGCCGAGCAGCGAGCCGCCCGTGACCGTGACGCCACGCAATGTCAGTGAGCCATCCCCGAGTGAGTCGATCACTCGCTCCCCGGGACACGTTTGCCGGATCACGACGCCGGGCCCTCCGCCGATCAGGACCACCGGGACGTCCGTCGTCAGGTCCAGGTCTCCCGCTGCATTCGAGTCGTCCGCAGCACAGCGCGTGAGCTCGTAAGTGCCGCTCGCTAGCTGGATGTGGATCGCGGTGTTTTCTCGCGAGTCCAGAGCGTTTGCCCGTGTAATGGCCGCGCGCAACGATCCGTTGCCCTGATCGAGCGGCGTGGTCACCGCGATGTTGGCCGCCGGTTCGCAGGAGCTGGCGATCAGAAGAGCGCCAAGCAACGCTACCCGTGAGCATTGGGGACGCAGCATCCGCATTCGAGAGCGGGTGACCGTGCGTGGCGAATCCGTCATGTGTGATTCCTTGCGGGCATAGGGACGAGACGCACAACAACCCCCCGAGGAGCACGCTCTGAGCAATCGGTATGCCGGGAGGCCGCACGCGCGACCTTCGCATATTCACGGCACTAGCTGCGTTCCTGGTCGCGTCCATCGGCTCGCGAACGCGTGCGCACGCGTTCGCGCACGCGGTAGCACGAAAGAGTGAGCGATCTGCGCCATGCCTGCCTCCTTCATGCCTCGATTTCTGACATCGCCCGACTCAGTCAAGCGAGCAGCGAGCACGCCGAACAGGAAGAGTTCGGCTCCTGAACGGCCTGGCCAACCTGTGGCGCGTGGTCGAGCCGCTTCCGGAAAGAAGTGGAAGACAACGAAGGCTTCACCAGGCGGCACTGCTGGCGCGCACCGAGCTCGAGCGCGCCTACCAGCTGTGCCCAACCGACCATCGCATCCCGCCGGGCTCGGCCCGATTCTCGTGAACATGGGCCGCGCCATGGCAAGCGACAGCGTGGTGCAGCAGGGCCTCGCCTCATCGGGCGCGTCACGCCGACTGCTACAGGTGGTCCATGATGTCGCCGGACAGCTCGTTCGCGGTTTCCTTCTTGAGCCACGCGCCGTTCGCACAAATATACGAAGCGCCGATGGTGTTGCCGAAGAAGACGCACATCTCGCGCGGGAACTCGAGCGACTCGCTGGTCGTATTCTTCCAGTTGCACGTGAGGCGGACGGTGTCGCCCTTCCGGATCATGTAAGGACTCTCGAGGGTGTACTGCTTGTAGCCTGTGCCACCTGTCGTAGCTGCTTCGACCGACCATGCTGCGTCGATGAGCGTATCGGTGGCGGAACCCGCGCGCTCCACCTCGATTTTGACTCGGCTTCCCCACTCGTGCATGTGACCGAGAGCGATGACGAACGGCACGTCTTCTTGAAACGTGCACTCGGTCGTGCTTTCGAACGGCGACTGTGGCGGGAGCTCCCAGCCGATAGACACCATGGCGAGCGACCCGGCCTTCACCGTCTCGCCGCCGCTCTTCAGCGTACGCGCGATCATGAGAGACTGACCGCGAACCGGCTCTCGACCCGTGTTGATCCAATGGTGATTGATGACGAGTTGCGCGCCCGCTGGCACCTCGACCCCATAATTGGTCGGGAGCGACGCCGTGTCCGACACCGACTTGCCGCCAGTGCCACCGAGCAACTGCTCACCGTCCATTCCACCGCATGGTCCCGTATGCGGCTCCTGCGGCTGGGTCGTGTACACGAGAATCGCGTGATGTCCCATCGGCGACTGCGCGCCGAAACTCTCACCGAATATCGTCGGCTCCTTCAAGATGACGTTGGTGAACGTACAGTACGTTCGATCTTCACCAGGCAGTACGTCGATGGGATCCGAGAACACGGGAAAGTCCGAATCCTTCGGAGCAATCAGCGGCAAGTCGGCAACGAGCTCCCCCGGCAGGGAATCCCGCGGAAAGTCGGCAGCGGTGACTTTCGCGCTGCCCTCGCCTCTCTCGGAGTCTTCAGAAGAACCGCACGCGCTGACCGAGAACGCCGCCGCGCTCGCGACCAGCCACACGCATCGTCGCTGAAGCATCGCGTCTCGTGCCCAAGACAGCAAACAGAGCTCGTTCATCTTCGTCACTCCTCGCCTTTGCTCTCGTCTAGAAACTGGACGTTAAACGAGTCGCAGCCTCGAAGCATTGTTTCGGCAAGGCCAAATGCTGGCTGACGCAGCCCAATCGCCGCGGCTCGACGCTGACGGCGGGCTTACGACTGCAGCTGCTGCCGATACTGCTTCGGCGTTATGCCCGTCCAACGCTTGAACGCTCGATGAAACGTCGCCGCGTCGGCGAATCCGAGAGCAAAGGCTGCACCGATGATCGACTGTCGCGGATCGGAGAGCACGCTCTTGGCGACCTGCGCCAATGCTTCGTCGCAAGCTTGCGCGTAGCTGATACCCTCGTCATTCAGACGGCGTCGTAAGCTACGAGCGCTCATGCCGAGGCTCTTGGCAACCTCCGCCATTTCCGGACGGCGCCCATTTGCCTTCGATACCAAGTATTCGACTACCCTCGTTTTGACGGACTCCGCCCCTTCGAGCTTGAGCAGTTTGCGGTTCGCAAGCACCTCGAGAGCGGCGTACAAGTCCGCATCTCGGAGCGACCCACCGCGGTCGAGCAACGCCCTCGGAAACTCGATACCGGTGTAGGCATGCTCGAAACGCGCTGCGCCTCCGAATATACGTGCGTACTCGGCAGCGTGGTCCGGCGCGGAGTGCTCGAAGTAGACGGCGTTCAGGTTCGCGTCACCTCCTGCAAAGTATTGGATGAGCCTCAAAAAGCCTGCCATGGTGAGTTCTGCTCGAAAGCGATTGTACTGCGCCCCGCTTCGTTGAAACGCGTAACGCAGCGTCGCATGGTCTTGGGCCTCCTCGAGTCTTGCACCGAAGCGTGCGCCGCTCGTGCCGAAAATGCCTTGAAAGCGCCGATACACGCTCAGGGCTTCGCGCAGATTGGGAGCAAACGCGACTAACCCCGTACCGACATCGAATCCGGAAAAGGTGGAACGCTCACCGATGTGCAGACCGAGCGCGTCGTTACCCGTGAGCTCGATCGCCGCGACCACCATGCGCTCGTGCTCGACCATCGACACACGCCCGTCATTGTCGTTCAAGCGGCATGGATCGAAGTCGCACGAGTTGAAAAGACGTTCTGCCGACACGCCGGCGTCCGTACAGGCTTCCGCCAGCACGCGTATCAACACTACTGAAACAGCCATGACGAAGCGCTCGTGAGTCAGCGCTTCGTGGAAGTCTAAAGCATTGCGGCTGCGCGCGGAGCTGCTTCGAACGGCGAGCGCCGGTGCCAGCGCCGGCAAAGAGTTGGCCGGCTCGCGCCATTTCGATACGCGTGCGAGCGTGCCAAGCTCGACGCGCTGCGTTTCATGCCCGTTGGCTCAGCGACGCGCTTGCCAACGCGGAGATCGCGATCTCACCCGCGATCGCGGTATCAACGCTAACCAGCTCCTCGACCAAGCTGCGTCGTGAGAGAACGCGGGCCGCGACGCCGTCCAATGCGGGCGGTGTCAGCGGTGTACCAGCCGCCCGATCGCGCCCTGGAAGAACGCGTTGTTGTTGGCAGCAACGTCCCAAGCACACTGCTCGGTGCCCGCGTAGCCCAAGCACATATCCCTCGCGAAGCCGACCCAGATGTCACCGTTGGGCGCATAGGTCGGTTTGATGATCTCGTTGAGCTCCCCGCCTGAGGGGAGGCGCGCGTAGCCCACGTCGTAGCCCTGCGGCGAGAGCGGCTTCGCGGGGTCGTTCACGAGCGCCGAATGGAACGACGGCCGCGCAGATAGCGCGTTCGTCGATTCTGCGATGTAGCCGTTGAACGGACCGGTATCGCCGTTCGTGCTGCCGTAGTACGCGATGGCCATGGTGCCCGGCTTGCGGACCTCCACGCCGCCGTACACGGCGTATCGGACGCTGGGCTCCGAGATGACGACCGGTGCGCTGAAGGTCTG
>DATHEN010000681.1:0-5029 GCA_035318565.1 Polyangiaceae bacterium | reverse complement strand
GGAGACGTGAATGTGGGTGGCAGAGTCGTACAATTGACGGCAGGTGACTCCCACACGTGCGCCTTGCTCGCGAGCGGCAACGTGCGCTGTTGGGGAATTCCCTATTTCGGCCATCTGGGTTACGCCAACACCCACATGATCGGCGACAACGAGGCGCCTGCGACCGCCGGTGATGTCAATGTCGGCGGCAGCGTAGTGAGCGTCAGCGCAGGCCACTCCCACACCTGTGCAGTGCTGGCTACTGGCAACCTTCGCTGTTGGGGCTGGGCAAACGAAGGCGCGCTCGGCTATGGCAACACCAACATGATCGGCGACGACGAGCTACCGTACACGGCCGGGAACGTGAGCGTCGGTGGCGCCGTCGTTCAAGTCGCCGCTGGATTCTCTCACAGCTGCGCGTTGCTCTCGACCGAGCGGGTGCGATGCTGGGGCAGCGGCTGGAGAGGAGAACTCGGCTATGGCTACCCGGTCATGGTCGGGGAAAACGCGCTTCCGCACACGATGGGTGACGTGCCAGTGCAATGACGCGCTGTGCGGCGTGAACGAGCTCGGAATCTGGAGCGTTTTTGGGCTACCTTCGCGGGTCATGCGAACTCGGCGACTGCTCGGCTGTATGTGGATGTGCGGTTTGGTCTACGGTTGCGGCACGGACGAACCTTATGAAGCGGCTCTGAGCGAGCCCATCAGCGTACGCCGTGACGACATGGGGGTCGTTCACATCAACGCTGCTACGGACGCGGACGTCTACTACGGCGCGGGCTACATGCAGGCCAGCGATCGGTTGTTTCAAATGGACCTGATGCGGCGTCGCGCCCTGGGGCGTCGCGCGGAGGTTCTGGGCCCGAGTATGGCCAACGACGATGAGCTGATGCTGCGCATCGGCATTCGGCGCCTCGGCGCTGAGAACGAGGCCATGATGCGCGCCGAGCATCCCGAGTCGGTGAGATTGGTGGATGCGTGGGTACGAGGCGTGAACGCGCGCATCGACGAAGTACTTGCCGGGGATGCGCCGCTCCCGTACGGCTTCGGGGGCGGGGAGCTCGACTATCAGCCGGAACACTGGACGAGCGCGGAGGCGCTCGCCGTGGGCAAGATGATCGTGTTCGGCAACGCCAATCAGATTCAATACGATCTGCTGGCGACGGTGCTGCGGGATTACGCGCCGCGCGCGTTCGAGATGCCGCTTCTTCAGCCCTTGCGCAATACGTTCATCCTCGGGCCTGCTCCGGCCATGGCAGCGTCACGCGCGCCGTCGACACCCGCAACGCGCCGTGCTGCCGGCGCTTTGCCGGACAGCGCGGCAAGGGAGCTGCACGCGTTCTTGGCGCATATGAGTAGCCTCGGACCAGGTGCGAGCAACAACTGGGCGATCTCGGGGGCACACACCGCGAACGGCCGGCCGATGATCGCAAACGATCCCCATCAGCCGCTCAAGAGTCCGTCCTTGATGTGGGCGCATCACATGAACAGCGCCGACGCCGACGGCACGTTGGACGTCGTCGGCTTCGGCTTCGTCGGCACGCCATCCGTGCAGCTCGGCCACAACCGGCACATCGCGTGGGCCGCCACGACCACGTATCCGGACATGATGGACGTATGGGACGTCGAGCTTGCTGGAACCAACGTACGCGTGGGCGATCAGCAAGTGGCCATGACCTTGCGCTCCGAGACTATTGCAGTGCGCGGCGAAGCGAGCCGGCAAATCACCTGTGAAGACGTTCCCGGTTACGGCGTCCTGCTCCCGCCGGCCATTCTACCCATTCCGCTCGTGGATGACGGGCACCGCCTGCTCTTGAACTGGACGGGGTTTCGTCCCACCGGCGAGGCACGCGGGATTCAGCTGTTCGACTCGGCACGCAACTTGGAAGATTTCGAGGCGGCCGTGGATTCGATGGAGATCGCCGCGTTCAACTTCCTCGCGGCGTCGGCGGACGGCATCGCCTACCGTTCGTCGATGCTCGTCCCCGATCAAGGCCGGGCGTCCCAGGTTCACCCGCGCTGGGCGCTTCTGGACGGCAACGACCCAGCGACGTTCTGGAACGGCAAATTCCTGCCGCTCGAGCGGCTGCCGAGAAGCCGCGGCGGAACGCAGGGCTACGTGGTGACGGCCAACAATGATCCCTTCGGATTCACGGAGAACGCCGTGTTCGATGACGATCCCTTCTACTTCGGCGCCTTCTTCGATCCCGGCACGCGCGCATACCGCATTCAGTCCGAGCTCGACCGTCGGATTCAGGCCGGCAAGCTCGACGTCGCGAGCATGCAGACGCTGCAGCGCGATACGTATTCGGTATTTGCGGACGACGTCGTGCCGCTGTTGGTCAACGCCTTCGCCGCCCGCCTCACGGATCCGTCGCTGAGCGCGTATCGGAATCGGCCGGATCTGGAGAGCCTCGTGCAGATGCTCACCACCTGGGACCGGCGCATGGACCGCGACTCATCGGAGGCGGTGGTGTTCAACGCGTTCTTGTTCTTCGCGGTGAGGCGGGCCGTTGCCGACGAATTCAGCATTACCTTCGGTCCGATCATCGAGGAGAACGAAGGTGTCATGTTGCGTTTCGGTCTCTTGCCACTGCTCGGCCGCGTCCCGAACGCCGATAGCTATCTGACTCCGGGGAAGAATCTGATCCTCTTGCAGGCCCTCGAAGACGTCGTCGCGTACCTGAACGAAAAATTCGGAAGCACGGCGCCCAGCGCCTACACGTGGGGAGCGATTCACGGCACTCAATTCGATCACGTGTGGCCCGCTGGCCAAGGCGTCGGTTTCGTCTCCACGGAAGGTGGAGTGGGTACGGTGAACGTGTCCGACACGAACCTGTTCTCCGGCGCCGAAACGCACGAGCAGTTGAAAGCCACGAGCGGCGCGATCTTTCGCTCGGTCACGGAGTTCGACAGCTCGGGAACTCCGATCGCCTACGTCAATTTTCCGCCCGGAAATGGCGGGCAAGCCGGGGACCCACATTTTCGCGACACGCTCGACGACTGGCTCGAAAATCGCTCGAAAAAGCTACTGTTTTCGCACGACGAGATCGAAGCCAGGACCACGGAGCGTCTCGAGATCCGGCGCTAGCTCACGGCTTCGGCCCAAGGGGCGGCAGCCGGCGTCGCGCCGGGCTCGCGCAATGCACTGTATTTCCGCCGGACGTGCGCAGGGTGGCGTGTGTCAAGCGATGGCGGCGATTCGTCGAGCTGCGAGCCGGTTTCGTGTTTCGAGGTCAGGTCTCGTAGGAATGCTGTTGCGTTGCGCTCGTGGCGGTTCGATACCACCCATAACCGAAAGGCTTTCTCATGAGCGACGCAGGACTGACCGATTCACAGCTACTGGAATTGCGCACGGCGCTGGTCGAGAAGCGCAACGCGCTGCTCCGGCAGATCACCCGAGAGACGCAAGCCATGACGACCGCCGTCGGCGGTGAAGCCGAGCTGATGGATCAAGCCGAACAGGCTCGTGAGCTCGATGACCGCGCTCAGCGCAACGTCCGAGAAAACGTGCTGCTCGAAGAGTTGGACGCCGCCCTTCGCAAGATCGAAGACGGCAGCTACGGTTTGAGTGAAGACAGCGGCGAACCCATCGGCTTCGGAAGACTGCGCGCGCTGCCCTGGGCGCGCCGCACCGCGCGCGAAGAAGAGGAAATCGAGAGAGGCTAGTGAATTCGGCTGGGGCTCTCGCCTCGGCTGCCGGCATCAACGCCTGGCGATTTTCCTACGGCGCCACGCACCCGGCGGCATGCCGACTCGGCGCCTGAAAGCGCGGTTGAAAGCTGCCTCGGACTCGTAACCCACGGCGGATGCCGCCTGGGCGATGTTCATGTTTTCGCGTTCGAGCAGCCGCGCCGCGACCTGCAAACGCCAGTTGCCGAGGTACTGCATGGGCGGTACAGCCATGATCTGCATGAAGCGATCGGAAAATACCGAGCGCGACACGCCCACGCTGCGCGCTAGGCTTTCGAGCGTCCAGGGCTCCGCGGGTCGCCCGTGCATCAGCTTTGCGCGGTAAAACATCGACGATGGGATTGAATGGCCCGGCGTCGCAGCCGAGAAAGCCGCAGATCAAGCGCGCGGAGTCCCCCTTCGCCGCCGGGGTGTTCGATGACGAACGGGAGCGAGCGGTCGGTCGGAGCGTAGTAATAGTTGAGCTCGCGCTGAACTTCGGTCGCGAGCACGGTTTGCGCATCGCCGTGCGCGGTGGCGGTCACAACGGGCCTGGCCTGGCCAGCTGCAATGACGGCCTGATGATCGACCTTTCTCGCATGAAGGGCGTGCGTGTGGAGCCCAAAACGCGCACGATTCGCGCGGACGCGGGCTGTACGCAGGGAGACGTCGATCACGCTGCACACGCGTTCGGGCTCGCCATTCCCGCCGGTATCGTTTCCACGACGGGCATCGCGGGTCTCACGCTCGGTGGCGGACACGGCTACTTGAGCCGCGCATATGGGCTCACGATCGACAACTTGCTCGAAGCGGACGTCGTGCTGGCTGACGGTCGCTTCGTCACGGCCAGCGAACGCGAAAACCCGGATCTGTTCTGGGCGCTGCGCGGAGGCGGCGGAAACTTCGGTGTCGTCACGAGCTTCCTGTATCGCGCGCATTCCGTTCGGGACGTCTACGGCGGACCGATCTTCTGGGACATCGCGCACGCCAAGGAGATCATGCAATTTTATCGAGAGTTTCTGGCGCAGGCGCCGGAGGCACTGTGTCCGTTTCTCGGGCTCAAAAAGGTGCCCTCGTCGGCGCCGTTCCCGAAGGAGCTCTGGGGCACGCCCATCTGCGCGCTGATCTGTTGCTACGCGGGTTCGGCCAGCGAGGGGGAACAGGCGCTACGTCCCGTTCGGCAGCAGTTGCCAAAGCCCATCCTGGATTGGGTGAGTCTCATGCCGTTCCCGAAGATGCAGTCGCTCTTCGACGGTCTCTTACCCAAAGGCCTTCAATGGTATTGGAAAGGCGACTTCGTCAAGAGTCTGCCCGATGCAGCAATAGACACGCATATCGCGCAGATTGCGAGAGCGCCGAGTGAGCTGTCACTCATGCA
>DATHEN010000680.1:0-11966 GCA_035318565.1 Polyangiaceae bacterium | reverse complement strand
CTCGACAGCGAACGCCAGGCGCGCGCCGAAGCCGAACGCAGCGTGCGGCTACACCATCATGCAACAGCGTATCTCGAACCTGCCGGCGGACGGTCGCTTCCGTTACGCGAACTTCGGCAAAGGGGTGATGCTCTGGGAGAGCGACAGCCAGGCCAGCCGCTTCGTGAACGACTACACGCAGGTCGTTTCGAACGACATCTACTGGTACACGGATCCCAACATCTGCGGCGAGATGCAAAACTTTCTCGCGCTGCCGTCGAGCACCTGCCGCCTGTCCGCCAACTACGGCGTGACCATGGATAAGATGCGCCGGCTCGATGCGATGGACGGGAAGCGTCAACCGGTCTGGGCATTCATCGAGGTCGGCCATCCGTTCACGGAGGCATCCGCGCCCAGCATCCAACCGAATCAGATCGCCGGAGCAGTCATGGCTTCGGTGATTCACGAAGCACGCGGCATCCTCTATTTCAACCACAGCTTCGGCGGACCGTGCCAGTCGCAGCACGCCTTGCGAGAGTCTTGTTATTCAGCGCAGCGCGCGAAGGTCAAAGAGACGAATCAGCGCATCCGCGAGCTCGCGGCCGTGCTCAACACGCAATCGTACGCACACGTGTTCAACTCCAACCTGGACACGATGCTCAAGGCGGACGGCGGTTCGTACTACGTGTTCGCCATGCTCGGCCGGGCCAAAGCACCGGGCAGCTACGCGTTCCGGCTACCCGCGGGGATGGCTGGCAGCACCGCGCAGGTGCTCTACGAGAATCGCTCGCTGCCCATCACGGGCGGCACCTTCAACGACTCGTTCGCCGCCGAGTACACGTACCATATCTACGAGATCACGCCTTGAAGTGCGCGGCTCAGCGCTGGTGCAAGCGGTACAGGTGAACGGCGTAAGGTTCGAAGACGTCCTCGAACGCACCGCGCTCCACCGCCACTGAGCGGCGCTCGTAGAGCACGTCTCCGGCGGCGGTCTCCGGAAAATCACGCAAGCTGAAGCGCGCCGTGAGCGGCGCCGCCGCCGCGGAGACCGCGAACAGATACGTGTTGCCCGCGTGGCGCCAGAGGCGAGTGTGCAGCGCCGGACTCGTCACGGCCACACCGTTGGCCACGGGCCGCGAGTTGAGCACCGGTGCTAGCTCGCGGATCTCGCTGTTCAGCGCGCGCAGCACGTCCCGAGTCGGCGCGTGATCGAGACACTCCGTCTCGATTTTCGGCTCCGTCTGCCGGTGGCAGTAGTACTGAACGCCCGCGGCACCGTGCACTATCCCGAGCCACACCTGAAATCGGATTTGTTCCGGCACGGGTATTTCGCCCCAGATACTCGAGGCCTGAATGAACGCGAACACGGGCTTCTCGTCGAACGACAACGCCCGCAGGCCATCGACGGCCGCGGCGTTGGTGGTGACCGCCAGCTGCATTTCGAGCGGGTAAATCACGGCCGAGAGCACGTCCGCCGCGCGCACGTAATCGGGATAGTGTTCCGCAAGGCCCATGCACACGCCGCGACCCTCCCAATCCGGTTCGACGAGGCCGCGACCGAGCTGCAGCAAAATGGGTCGCGTCCGGTCCCGCGCCGCCAAACTTTCGTACTCGCTCAAAACTTCGGCAGGTTGAATGCAAGGGTCGAAACCGGAGCTCGTGATCTGAGCGTTGTCTGGTTGTTCGAACAAGAGCCACGCGCGCAGCGCTGCATCACCGGCCACATCATCGAAATGCTCGCGCCCACTGATGGCACCGATGCCCGCCGAGGAGAGCCGTGACAGCGCCTCAGCCGGCGGGTTTTCATAGACGCCGTTGAAGAGGTTGACCCCGACGTCCTGGAAGCGCTGGGCATTTTGCGAATTTTGAGACCAAACGCCGATCGGCCAGTATGACTCGTCCGCGGGCAACCCCCGCGGCCAGCGCCCGTAGTATTCCGGCCCACCGAACCAGGGCAGGTACTCGTCGCCGGGGAAATCGCTCGGCGGCTGCGCGTCCGGCTGCACTTCCCACGCGATGACCTGACGCCCGGAATCGCACGCGCCAAGAGTCAGCGCACAGCCCAAGCCGAACCGCAGAAGCGACCGCATCACGCGCTTCGACTGCCGCAGGACCGCACGCTCGCCGCGCGCAGGCGCGAGTTGCTGGAGCGGGTGCTTGCGGATTTACCGTCGGCTCAGGCCGAGGCCTTGGTGCTGCGGAGCGTGCTCGGTTACTCGTTCGAAGAACTGGCGGCGGCGACGGGCTCGCCCGTCAACACCGTGCGCAGCCGGATTCGCCTCGCCAAAGAAGCGCTGCGCCGCCGCATCGAAACCGACGCCCGCTTCTTCGAGCTGCTCGAGCCGGAGGCTTCATGAGCGCGGAGCATCCGGAAGAGTTGCTCGAGCGCGCGCGGCGGGGCCCTTTGTCCGCCGCAGAGCTGCGGTTGCTGCGCGCGCACGTCGCAGAATGCGTGGCGTGTCGCTTCGAGCTGCAGCTCTTCGAGGACGGTCGTGTAGCGGGCACCGCCCGGCCCGCGGATGAGCTCCTGGCAGCCCGCATTCGCCGTTCCACGATGCGCCGGCTGGTCGCTCGCAGCTTACCCACTGTGAGCCGCGCGGCCGCGCGCCGCCGGCGCATGCTCTGGCTGATCGCCGCAGCGCTGTCGGTGGCGGCGCTCGCTACCGGTGCTCTGGTGAAGCGCCCGAACGTGCTCCCAGAACCGCTGCGCGACGCCGCGCAGCCGGCTCGCCGCATGCTGCGCTCGGCGTGGGAACCCAGACTCGAGCGCAGCGCTCGCCCTACCACGGACGGCGAGACGCGAACGCTTCACGAGCGGCCTGAGGAACCCCAGCGCGTCTCGCAGAACGCGGCGCGCGCGGCGCCGGCCGCGGCGGATCCCGGCAGCGCCGCAGAGCTCTTCAGCCGCGCCAACCGCGCGCGCCGCGAGGGCAGCGCTCGAGAGGCGATCGCGCTCTACCGAGAGCTGCAACGCTCGTTCCCCGGGCGCGCGGAAGAACGTGTGTCCCGCGTCACGCTCGGCCGCTTGTTCCTCGATCGCACGGGCGATCCTCGGGCAGCGCTCGCGCAGTTCGAAGGCTATCTCGGAAGCTCCGGACACTCGGCGTTGCGTCAGGAAGCGCTCGTGGGCCGAGCTCTCGCGCTCGGACGACTGGGACGCGGCCGCGAAGAGCTCGCTGCGTGGAACGCGCTGCTCGCGGCTTACCCGAGGACATCTTACCGAGAACGTGCGCGCGCGCGGATCGAGGAGCTCACGCCGCATGCGCCCGAGCGCGTCTCGCCGCGCTGAGCCGTTGCACGCGGGGCCTGCGCGCCGGGCCTGGCAGACTATCCTGGCCGTGCTGCTCGCGGGCTTCTCGCTGCTGTGCGCGCCAAGCGCCGGAGCCGAGGACCGCGAGGTCATCGTGCGCATCGCGGGGCGCGAACGCGAAGCTCGCGATCTCCGAGTCGTGTTGCAAGAGCTTCTGAGCCGCGTGCCCGTGACTCTGCACGTGAGTCGAGTCGCGCGCTTCGAGCCGCACGAAATCGCCTCCCCCTCCGAACGCGTGGAGCGCTCACTCGCCGCCGTATGGCTCGACCTGCACGCTGCCAAGCGCGTTCGCATGTACCTGTACTCTCCGGCGCAGGATCGCCTGCTCGTGCGCAACCTGGAGCGAGTCCCGCACGGTGACGAGGTCCTGCGCGAGGAGCTCGCGCACATCGTGCACACGGCCGTGGAAGGCGTGCTCTCAGGAGATATGCTGGGACTACCACGCGAGCAAGCCCTACCCCTGCTCGAGCAGACGAGCGAGGGCGAAGCACCGGCGCCGCCTGCAGCACGAGCCGCGCCCACCGAACGAACCTTGCCCGATCGCACGGACGGCGAGTCCGAGAGCCGCGAACCGGCACCGCGCAAGATCTGGCAGGCACGCTTGGCGTATCGCGCTTCAGCGGTGGCGGGGGACGTGATGGTCGCACACGGCCCGGTGGCAGAGCTCGTGCTTCGACCCCTGACACTGGCGCTCGAACCCGGCTTGATTTTCAGCGCACAGTATACGTGGCCGGCGCGTGCCAGCACGGAGCGCGCCGGGGCGGAGCTGCAGACCTCCTCGCTCGGCGTGCTCGCCACCGTGCAGCACGCGCTCGACGGCGCCCTGCTGCTGCGAGCCGGGCTCGGTGCTGGCCTGGACTGGGTGCGGGTCACGCCCTTTACGGACCACGACGACGTGCGCACCGCGACTCCATCGCACTTGTCCACGGCCCTGCTGCGCGCGGCGCTCGAGCTCGAAGCGCGGCTGTCTCGCCACTTCTCGATTTACGGCGCGCTCGGCTTGGATATAGCGCCGAGCGCCCCGGACTACGTCCTGGTCCGGCGCGAAGGAGACGAATCGGTGCTTTCACCGTGGCCCGCACGCCCGAGCCTGAGCCTGGGAGTGGCGCTGCCGTGATCCGTGCCGGCCGCGGCGCCGCTGCACGAACACCCGCTCGCCACCGGTATCACCGGGCACGTTGTCGTCGGTGTTGCCGACCACCAAGTCGAGAGCGCCGTCGCCGTCGATGTCGCCGAAGCCGGCCGCAGTGCTGGGATCTGTCGGAAGCGCGAAGTGGCGCGCGCTGCGTCCCGAAGAGCCGGAGGCGTCCACACCTGCCGGCGCTTACTCGACTTTCTGCCGGTTACTCGAAGCGGACTACGCGGTTTCTCCCCGCGGCTTTGGCCGTGTAGAGCGCCTTGTCCGCGGCGTCGCTCAGCCCTTTGGCGTCGTCGGCAAATTTCTGCGAGTACACACACACTCCGATACTGACCGTGACGCTCACCGGCGCCTTGCTCGCTGCGACCGCATGCCTCAAACGCTCGGCCAAGTCGACCGCGGTGACGTTGTCCGTGTCCGCGAAGAGCGCGCAAAATTCCTCGCCGCCATAGCGAGCGAGAAAGTCGACTCGTCGGAGCTGCTGGCGCAGCGTGCCGGCCACGGATATCAGCACCGTATCCCCGACCGGGTGACCATGAACGTCGTTGACCTTCTTGAAGTGGTCCACGTCGATGATCGCGAGCGCGAAGCTCCGGCCTCGCGCTCCTTCGGCAATGAACTCGAGCATTCGCTGGCGGAAGCGCCGGAAGTTCGGCAACCCGGTCATCTCGTCGGTCATGGCCAGTGCTTCGAGCTTGGCCTCGGCTTCCTTGAGCGCAGTGATTTCGGACGCGATGCCCAAACGGTGTGTGGCTTTTCCCCGTTCATCGCGCTCGAACACCGCCTCGCGCGCGTGAAACCAGCGATAGGCCCCGCTCGCGCCTTTGACGCGGCAAGTGAGCTGCATCTTGTCGGCGCCCGAAGCGTATTCGCGATCGGCGAAATGAGCCTGCACCTTGCGCAGATCGTCCGGATGGAACATCCACGGCGGGATCTCGCTCCCGACTTCCGCTACGTCGTAGCCGAGCACCGAGGTCGGTGCGCGGTTGTCATAGAGGTTGCGCCCGGCCGCCAAGTCGAAAATGTAAATCAGGTCCGGAGACATTTGAGCGAGCCGTTCGAACATTGCGCGCATCCGCACCGCCAGTCGGAGCTCGAGCTCATCCACGACCATTGCGGCAAGATCGACGAGAACCGTCAGCTCCTTCGCGCTCAATGTGCGCGGTCTCCGATCGAGCACACACAGCGTGCCGACGAGAAAACCGTCCGGAGTGCGAAGCGGCGCTCCCGCGTAAAAGCGAAAGCGTGGCGGCCCCGCCACGAGCGCGTTGTTCACGAAGCGCTCGTCCTGGGTGGCGTCCGGGACGACCAGCGGCTCTTCAGCGAGAATGGCATGGGCACAGAACGCGAGATCGCGGCTCGTCTCTCGCACATCGAGACCAAGGCAAGACTTGAACCACTGACGATCCGCATCGACCAATGAAACGAGTGCAATCGGCACGTCGAACAATCGTGCGGCGAGAGCCGTGATTCGATCGAACGCTCGCTCCGGTGGGGTGTCCAGAACCGCATAGCGGCGAAGCGCCGCGAGTCGTTCGGTTTCCCTCGGCGGAGTGGGCGCGGACATGTCCCCACACAAACTAGGCGAGCTAGAGCAAGAGCTGCAAGCATCCGCTCTGGTGCCGGACGGCGCAGCGTGGCCGGCGGGTGGGCAATCACGTAATACCTGCAGAGTCGCCCGTGCGGGCGATCTGATCCAGATGCAACTCTTCCAGATCGAGCTCGTTTTCGACTCTCTGGAAGGCTGCATCGCCAATCGTGCCGTCCGCCCGCAGAGCCACGAGCCGACTGCGCTCCGCGGATGTGGCAGCCTGCACCAGCGCTCGATCGACATCGAAGGCGCGCTCGCCGGGCGCGACGCTGCCGCTCGGTGCCCTGCCGTCGCGATCACCGTTGGCGTCGAAGGCCAGCTCCGCTTCTGCGCGCCCGAGCAGCACCTGGTAGCGTTGCCGCAGCAGCTCCGACATTTCCCCGACCGGCGAGGCGAGCGTAGCCGCGAGCGCCGCGCGTAGCGTCTCGACGCGAGCGAGGCGCACCTCGCGCTCCACCGAACCGTCGTCCTCGAGACGGAGCACGTTCATGAGCGGACGCAGCGTCATGCCCTGAATGACGAGCGTTCCGAGCACGACCGCGAAGGCGATGAACAGAATCATGTCCCGGTGCGGAAACGCGCGTTCGCCGGCGTCGCCGATCGGAAGCGCGAGGGCCGCGGCAAGGGTCACGATCCCTCGCATGCCGCACCATCCGACCACCATCGCTGCGCGATTGGACAGACCCACCAGGTCGCGACGGACCGAGCCGGCGGATGCCGGGCGACACCACCAGCGACTCAGGGCTGCCGCGAACGATACCCAGGCGATTCGGGCGAGGACCGTGGCGAGGGAAATCGCGCCCGCAACTCCCGCATACGTACCGAGCGTGCGCGAGTCGATACGGCCGAGGATCCCTTTCAGCTGAAACCCCACCAGGATGAACGCGAGCACGTTCAACACGAACACGGCGAACTCCCAAACCGCGTAAGACGGAATCCGCAGGCGTGCAGGGATCAACTCCCCCGCGCGCCGAGCGCTCATCATGGCGAACACGACCACGGTGAGGATGCCGGAGAGGTGGAGACGTTCGGCGAGCATCCAAACCGCAAACGTCCCGCAGAACTGGACGACGACCGCGATGCCAACGTCTTGTATCCGCACGATCACCAGGGCGATCAGCCGTGACAGCACGATCCCCAGTACTGCGCTGCCCAGCGTCACCACGAAGAGCAGCGGGATGACGCGCGCTGGCGACAGCGCACCCGACACGGCCACTCCGACGGCTAGACGGTAAATCAGAAGTGCACTGGCGTCGTTGAAGAGGCTCTCGCCCTCGAGGATCACCAATATGCGACGCGGGGGTCGCAGCTCCTTCAACACGGCGGTCGCAGCCGCTGCATCAGGCGGTGCCACGATCGCGCCGAGAGCGATGGCGGCGGGCCAGGGCATCGCGGGCACGAGCCAGCGGGCGACGACGGCTACGGCGACCACCGTCAGTGCGACGGCGCCGATGGCGAGCCCCGCAACGTTTCGCCAGTTCGCCCGGAGATCACGGGGGGAGGCGTCGAACGCCGAATCCAGCAACACCGGCGCGACGAACAGAGTGAGCGCGAGCTCCGGGTCGAGCACGGGCGTCGGTGTGCCGGGAACTAGCGCCAGAGCCGCGCCGGCGAGCGCCACCAGCGCCGGATAGGGCGTACCGATACGCTGGGAGAGCGCGGTCAGCCCGGCACCGGCGAGCAGCAAAGCGATCACGATTTCGAAGACGTGCATGCGGGACTCGCGCTCGAACGCTCTCTTACTTGGTCTATCTAGTCACAGTGACGCGAATCGCCACGGTGCAGGCGCCGCCGCGGGCGCGCCCCTTTCTGTTTTTTGGGCACATTAGCCGCTGACGGCGCGTCCCGAAACACTCGCGAAGCGAAGCGGTCGCAAAGGTCTGTCCTGAATCGGACCGCGATACTCACGCCGAGAATTGCAGGGAGCTCGATTCATGGCGAACTCGTTCCACTTCGTCCCGTCCGCAGCCGATCGATCGACGTTTCACGTCAGAGACTATTTGCGGGAGCGAGAGACGGCGCTTTCGGCGCTGCTCGATGCGCGCGCCACATCTGGCTTGAAGTTCGCTGCACGCCGCGCCGCGATCATCGACGACCTGCTCCACGCCGTGTACCAACATGCGCGCGCGCGCACGCCGCGTAAATCAGCGTGGGGGCTCGTCGCTTTCGGCGCAGTCGGTGGCTATGGTCGCGGTTGCCTCGGGCTGCACAGCGATCTCGATGTGCGACTGATCACGGACTCGTCACCCGAGCAAGTGCAGCCGATCGCGGAAGCCATCCTCTATCCGCTGTGGGACGCGGGAGTCAGCATCGGCCATCAGGTCATGACGGTGAACGACGCCGTCGAATCTGCGCAGAAAGATCTGCCCACCGCTACGGCGCTGCTCGACTGGAGGTTTCTCGAAGGCGACGCCGAGCTCGGCCACAGCCTCACGGAGCGCGCCTTCGCGACGCTGTTCGCGCAGGATGCGCTTGCCGATTTTTTCGCTCGGCTCGGGACCGAAACGGAGCGACGCCACGGACGCTACGGCGATTCGCTGTACCTGCTCGAGCCCGAGGTGAAGAGCGGGCCCGGCGGCCTGCGCGATCTCGACATCGCGCTCTGGGCGGCGCGTGCGCGCTTCCGCACAGCCGGGATTACCGACCTGGCCGGTGCAGGAATTTTGCTGCCTCAGGAGAGCAGCGAGCTCGAAAGCGCCGCGGACTTCCTGTGGGCGCTGCGCAATCACCTGCATCGCAGCGCGCGCCGGCGCAGTGATCGCCTCACCTTCGACGACCAGGAGAGCATTGCGCGAAGCTTCGGCTATCGCAAACGGGTCAAGGCCCATCCCGGAGCCACGGAGAGCGAGCTCTCCGGCGTGATGGTGGAAGCGTTCATGTCCGACTACTACCGGCACGCGCGCGTGATCCTGCGTGCCTGCGAGCGCATCCTGCTGCGCGTGCAGATCCGCGCCTCCGGCGCGCAGCAGGAACAGCGATCGCTCGGAAACGGTTTCTGCACAGTCGATGGCCAGGTGACGTTCGAGAGTCCGGACACGCTACTCGAGGAGCCGCTGATGGCGCTTCGGCTCTACGCAGTGGCGGTGGAACACGGTCTACCCGTGCTCTTCGAAGCGCGCGATCAGATCTCGTGCGCCACGCGCAGCCCGGAGTTCAATGCGGCGCTGCGCTCGGACGCCGGCGCGGGCGCGCTCTTCGTCTCGCTCACGTGTACGGTCAAGCAGACCCAACTACCGCACGATTCGGTGCTGCGCGAGCTGCACGACGTGGGACTCCTCCTGGCCATGATCCCCGAGTTTGCGCCGGTAGTGGGGCGGGTGCACCACGACATCTATCACGTCTACACCGTGGACGTTCATTCGATAGCGGCGGTCGATCGCTTGCGCGCTCTGACGCGCGGTGAGCTCGCCCAACAGCAGCCCGTAGCGTGCCGCGTAGCAGCGGAGGTGACCGATCCGCGCGTGCTATTTCTGGCCACTCTCCTCCACGACGTGGGCAAAGCCATCGGCGGCAGAGATCACGCGGCGCGTGGCGCGGAAATGGCGAGGATCATCCTGTCGCGGCTGGGCCTCGAGCCGGACGCGATCGACGAAGCGTGCCATCTGATTCTCAAGCACCTGCACATGTATTTGATCGCGGTGCGGCGGGACATCGAAGATTCCGCGACGATTCGCGATTTCTCGGGTGAAGTTCACGGCCGCGAAGGCCTGCGCGATCTCTATCTGCTCACGATCGCCGATCTCTCGACGACTGGGCCTGCCTCGATGACGCCGTGGAAGGCGCGCATGCTCGATGAGCTGCTCTTGGCGACGGAGCGCAGCCTTTCAGGCTCTGCCATCGCCGCCCCCTCGCGTCTGGCGCGCGTGCGCGAGGGCGTGCACGTGTGCTGGAACGACGTTCCCACGCGCGCTTTCGTGGACGAGTATCTCGATTCGATGCCGGAGCAGTATCTGCTCTCGAACACTCCTCGCGAGATCGCCTCGCACGCGCGCGTTGCGCTGCGGGCCGCGGGCAGTCCGGTGAGCGCAGAGATCGTCCCCTCACGTCACCCCGACGTGGCCGAGCTGTGTGTCGTGGTCGGGGAGCGCACGAACCAGACCGAGCTGTGCGTCGTGGCCCGAGACCGTCCGGGCCTTCTGGCGGCGATTTCCGCCGCTCTGTCGGCCAGTCGTCTGGAAGTGTACGCTGCCCAAATCAACTCGCGTCGCTTGCCGGACGGCTCACTTCAGGCCGTCGATCTGTTCTGGGTGCGCGACCGCGTGGAGGGCGTCCAAGCCGTTACGGCCGCGCTGCCGAAGCTGGAGCTCGATCTGCTCAAAGTGATCGTCGGGCAGGTAGCTCCGGAGGAGCTCTTGAAGCGCCGTCGATCGTCGCGCTGGAGCGAACGACCGGCGCCGCCGGTGCAGACGGAGGTGATCGTCGACAATCGCGCCTCGGCGCGCCACACCGTCATAGAAGTCATCACGCGCGATCGTCCGGGCCTTCTCTATACGCTCTCGCGAGCCTTCCACGAGCTCGGGCTCACGATAGCGATCGCCAAGATCAACACCGAGGGCGCGCGCGTCGCCGACGTCTTCTACGTGAGCGAGCTCCAGGGCGGTAAGATCCGCTCGGAACAGCGCATCGACGAAGTCCGGCAAAAGTTGATCGGCTGCCTGCGTCCGAACGACGACGCTTCCTCGACGGTGCCGTGACTCGCACTCTGCCGGCACACCCGAACGGGCCTCGCGTTTAGCAGCGAAGCCCGTTCACCGAATTGTGTTCAGCGGCGCGTGTTCCGTCGACGAAGCCAGAAGCCGGCGCCACCGATCATACCGAAGAGCCAAAGCGGCGTCCCGCGCAGGGATTGCAGCGGCGATACGCCGCAGCCGCCCGAGTCGTCGGCATGCTCCGAGATAGAAGGCGCTGACGCTGCAACCGCGCCCTGCGCACCCCGCAGCACCTGCATGCCGTCGTACGCGTCGTCGCAGGCGTCTCCAATGCCGTCGACGTCCGCATCCTGCTGGTTGGTATTCGCCTTGTTCGGACAGTTGTCGTCATGGTTCAGGACGGTGTCCAAATCCCGGTCGATGCCCATGCGTCGACCCGAGCCTGGTGGCACGCAGGTGTAGGTGACTTCCTGTCCGGCCGTTTGGGCGAGCTGGCGAATGTAGGTGTCCGTTATCAACGGATCTTGCGCGTCATCCGTCATGAACAGGCCGGACGGTTGTAGCCACGCACCCCGGCGTGCAGTTCCGCCACCGCCGCTGGTGATGAGCTCGCATTCGGTGGTGGCTCCGCCCAGAATCTTCGACGTGAAGGACGTGAGCGCGCGCGCGATCAGCAGTGAGATGCGCGGGCCGACCTGAGCGGCATTCTGTGAGGTCAATGTCACCTGCTGGCCGACCACGGGGGCCAAGTCATTGTCGAACGCCAACATGAACGCTTCGACGTCCCGCCGCTCTTGGTCATTGCGGAAGCCCCTCGTGTCGTCGTCAGGCGTAGACGTAGGGGCGGCGAAGGTCGAGGCACTGAGAAAGCGGAAGACGCTATCCACACTGCCGTCGTGCAAGAAACCGAACCCGCGAATCTGGTTACCCTGATGTGCGTTGTTCGTATCCGTTCCACTTATCCGCGGACGACCGAACATCCCCACCTTCTGATAAAGGTTGCGCAGGTGGGCGACTTTGAAAATCTGCGTCAGACCCTCCACGCTCCTCTGGCCGTCCGTGCCGAAATGACCATCCTGCGGGGCCAGCGTGTGACAGCCTTTGCACGTGAAGCCACCTCCGTCTCCGAACGATTGACCGTCCGAGCGATGCACACCGTCACCGCCGATGCGCGCCGGTTGCGGCACGCTCCCGGCGAAGTACTGACCGCCCACCGCAGGGTTCCCCCACGGCAGTTGCCGGTGCAGTTGCGAGAGGTTGTTGTCGATTCGTCGCAGCGGGTTCGGCGGTAGTGCGAGC